>SPBV01000258.1 GCA_004525885.1 Nitrosomonadales bacterium | reverse complement strand
TTTTCACAGTGCAATTTTCTTGACAGGTAGTGCGTGTCGAGTTAGTCTAGGGAACTGTTAAGGTAGATAATCCTGGTCGGTTGGAGAGTCTATTTACACGAAATAAAAAACAACAAATACGGAACAACAGGGGAGGTATCAAATGATTGTAAGGCTTTGGTTGAGAATGGTTTTGTTTGCATGCGGCGCGTTACTTACGGCAACGGCATATGCAACTTTCCCTAGTGTTCCTAGTGAGACCTACGAAGCGCTTAATATTGAGCAATCGGCATCGCCTAAGGAACTACATGAGGCATTGACGAAGCGTTATCTTGACCCGGAGCAAGGTGCGGGGAAGGGTGCTCATGCTCAATATTGGGAGCCGATTCCGATGAGCATGTACTTTGATCCTAAGTCTTTCTACAAATCACCGACCTCACCAAACGAAATTGCAGAACGTAAAGATTGTGTAGAGTGCCACACTGACGAATCACCTGTCTGGGTAAATGCCTGGAAGAAGAGTACCCATGCTAATCTGGGCAAGATTCGCGAGCTTTCACCTAAAGATCCTAGATACTACAAAAAAGCAAAACTTGAAGCCGTAGAGAAGAACTTGCGCTCGATGGGTAAACTCGGTGCAAATGAAGATTTGAAAGAAGTTGGCTGTATCGATTGCCACGTTGATATTAATACCAAGAAGAAGGCTGACCACCAGGCTGATATGAGGATGCCTACTGCCGAAGTGTGTGGTACCTGCCATCTACAAGAATTTGCCGAACGTGAATCCGAGCGGGATACCCTGAATTGGCCGGAAGGCATTGGATGGCCTAAAGGGCGACCTTCACATGCGCTGGATTACAGGGCCAACGTTGAGGTATCAGTCTATGCTGGGATGCCACAGCGTGAAATTGCCGAAGGTTGTACCATGTGTCACGTTAATCAGAACACCTGTGATCATTGTCATACCCGGCACGAATTCTCAGCAGCCGAGTCTCGTAAGCCTGAAGCTTGTGCTACTTGTCACAGCGGTGTCGACCATAACAATTGGGAAGCCTATTCCATGTCCAAACATGGCAAGATAGTTTCGATGATGGGCGACAAATGGAATTGGGACGTACAGCTTAAAGATGCATACAGCAAGGGTGGTCAGACTGCGCCTACCTGTGCAGGTTGCCACATGGAATATGACGGTAAATACAGCCACAACATTGTACGTAAAATACGTTGGGCGAATTATCCGGTGGTTCCTGGTATTGCGGCAAATATCACTAGCGATTGGGCCGAGGGCCGGAAGGATTCTTGGGTAACGACTTGTACCAATTGCCACAGTGAGCGTTTTGCCCGTTCTTATTTAGAGTTTATGGACAAGGGCACACTTCACTTACTTGCTAAATATCAGGAAGTGAACGCAATAGTTAAGGGACTTTACGACGATAAGCTGCTCACTGGACAAACGACCAATCGTCCAGATCCACCACCACCAATGAAAGCAGGATATTCTCAGTTCTTCCAATTGTATTGGTCGAAGAACAACAACCCGTCATCGCTTGAGCTTAAGGTTCTAGAAATGGGCGAAAACGATTTGCCGAAGGGACATGTGGGATTAGCTCACGTGAACCCAGGGGGTTGGACTTACACGGAAGGTTGGGGACCGTTGAACCGAGCATATGTCGAAATCATGGATGAAAACTCGAAGTTACGCCATGAAATGGACTTGCAGGAGCGAATAGCCAAACTTGAGAAAAAGCGTACCGGTTTATTAGGCGGTCTATTGGACGCGGATAGTACGGAAGACAAGATCTCGCTAGGTGGCTTAGGTGGTGGCATGTTGTTAGCTGGCACCATTGCACTTGCTGGTTGGCGTAGACGCGAAAAAAGAGAAAATTGATCTCTCCTTCATCTGGGAGCGCCACACCGGTGGCGCGGCCAGGAGCTAAATTCCTCCCGTTACTGGGCATCTTCTTGGTAACGGGAGGTTTTCTTTTGCTGGGCTGGCTGGCTTACGTCTCACTTAGTCCGGGGCCGGCGCCTTATCACTATAAGTTGGTTGATGAGGGCGGGGTTGATAAGTTTGATAAGCTTGGACTAAAAGCTTGGCCAGACCTTGCTATAAGTAAGTATGAAGTACATGTGCAAGGAGTAGACAAGCCTGTTGCTGTGGCACATCTTGCAAAGCGTGGTGAGGCACCACCCGTATTGCTTGATTGGGAGAGTCGTACCAGTGAGTTAATTACTTCTGTCGATAGTAAATCATCCGAGCTAATCACATTAGTAGCAGCAATTACTAAGCATGCGCCAGAAGATTCGATCATACTTGCTTGGTGGGACACCTCGCGTCAAATAAAATTACTCACCGGACGAGATACGTTGTTTTCTTCTCATCATGGGGAACCGGTAATTATTCCTACACACTGGAGTGAGTACAGTGACGCCATCAAAAAATATGAGCAAGAATTCTGGGGGGCTCCAGCTCCAGCCGAAGAGCGCCGGAAGCTTCAACGTTTTACCGATGCACTGGTAGCAAATGTCGATAAAGGTGCTGGAATATTGCGTGAGCTATCCGGTTCGCGTGAAGCCTATGTGGTGGTTCATGTTACAGACCTCTACAAGCTGGGGTTGATGCGCCCAGATCTGTTTGATTTAGCCTACAAAAATTTCCCGATGAATAGTGGCAACATGCATGGGCTAGTTAATAGTGTAAAGCGATGGAAAGTAGAAAATAACTATCAGACTTATACGTTACAGTCACTCTCTGACCGGGCGGTACGCGCTTATTTTTTACGAGAAGGACAGAATACCTTAATTGCACAGATGTTGCCTTTTACAGATGCCAGGCCTATTGATCTGAAAGCGGTACAGCTCATCTACCAGCATGGGGGCTATTGGGTATATAAAATTCCGTCAAGGGAGTCGCCTGCTGGTTGATTTATTCAG
>SPBV01000067.1 GCA_004525885.1 Nitrosomonadales bacterium | reverse complement strand
GAGATATGTTGAATGATAAACTACTCCTCCTGCATCTGTGTCTTGGTAATAGACACGAACAGGAAGAACGAAAGCGGCATCTAGTGTCAAGTGTTTAGCGCCAAGTTAGTTTTAAAATCTATCTTCATATTTCCAGTATATGCCTCATTTTTCTTCCCACAGATCGTTGCTCAATCCGTTTTTTAATGCTATTCCAAAGTGTTGGTAGGCAATAGTCGTGGCCATGCGTCCACGTGGCGTACGTTTCAGAAAACCCTGCTGTATCAGATATGGCTCTAATACATCTTCTATAGTGTCTCGCTCCTCACTGATAGCCGCAGCGAGATTGTCTACTCCAACCGGGCCGCCGTCGAACTTTTCTATCACGGACAGAAGTAATTTTCTGTCCATCACATCAAGGCCAATACTGTCCACATCAAGCATAACTAAGGCAGCATCTGCCACGGTTCGGTTGATATGCCCCTCAGCTTTGACCTCAGCAAAATCTCGTACTCGGCGCAAGAGTCTATTAACAATCCGCGGCGTTCCACGTGAGCGAAGAGCAATTTCTGTTGCGCCATTAGGAGAAATTTCCACTTTCAGTACACCTGCTGAACGCGTCACGATTCTGGTGAGCTCTTCAGCGGAATAAAACTCCAGACGAGAAACAATACCAACGCGATCACGTAACGGATTGGTCAGCATGCCAGCACGAGTAGTCGCCCCTACTAAAGTAAATGGAGGCAAGTCGAGTTTAACCGAGCGTGCTGCGGGGCCTTCACCAATCATGATGTCAAGTTGATAATCCTCCAACGCGGGATAGAGAATCTCCTCCACCACCGGAGAAAGACGATGGATTTCATCAATAAATAGTACATCGTTTGGATCAAGATTGGTTAGAAGTGCTGCCAAGTCGCCAGGACGCTCCAGCACTGGACCAGAAGTATGACGTAGGTTCACCCCCATTTCTCTTGCAATAATATGTGCGAGTGTAGTCTTGCCTAAGCCCGGGGGGCCATATAATAACACGTGAGCGAGCGCTTCCTTGCGATTCCTTGCTGCCTCGATAAATATCTGCAACTGTCCACGAATCTTTTCCTGGCCAACGTATTCGTCCAAACGCTTCGGGCGCAAGGCTAACTCCATGGCTTCTTCCTGAGAAGAGGTGGGCGTGGCAGTTATTAATCGATCAGTCTCAATCATTCAGCAATACAGGATTAATACCCACGCTACCTTTCCTTTGACAGAAGTTTAAGTGCCTGTCGTATCCCTTCGGACACGGTAACATCTGAGGTTAACTGTTTAGTTGCCCAACTGGCTTCGCGTTCATTATAACCTAATGATAACAGAGCATTGAGTACGTCACTATTTACTTTTGAAGAAGATATAGAGCTATCAGTACTAATCATGTCAAAACTGAGTTTGTCACGTAATTCCAGCAGCAAACGCTCTGCAGTTTTTTTACCAATTCCAGGAACCCTGATAATCTGTCTACTATCTTGGGCTGCCACCGCCTGGTGCAAATCAGTCACACTTAAGCCTGACAAAACGGCTAACGCAGTTCTTGCTCCTACACCAGAAATTTTTACGAGGTGGCGAAAGCCTTTCCGTTCATCCTCAGTCGCAAAACCGAACAATAAGTGCGCGTCCTCCCGCACTACGAGATGAGTATGAAGTGTAATTTTAACGCCTATGGCCGGCAGGTTATAGAATGTACTCATCGGCACATTGACTTCATATCCCATTCCCTGCACATCAACTACTACCAACGGTGGCTGTTTTTCCAACAACAAACCCGTTAATCTACCAATCATACCAATCTTCCGCGTTTCATGCTGTAACCTTCTGTTGATGTTTTACCTAACCCCATCCCACCATGAGCATGACAAATAGCACAAGCAAGAGCGTCTGCTGCATCCGTACCAGGCCTGCTAGAAAGGCCTAATAATCGCTTCACCATTTCCTGAACTTGCTCTTTTTTTGCATGACCATTGCCAACAACTGCTTGTTTAATTTGCAGTGCGGTATATTCGGCAACAAAAATATTATTTAATACGGCTGCACAAATTGCCGCACCACGTGCTTGCCCGAGCATCAGCGTAGACTTTGGATTAATGTTAACGAATACTTGTTCCACAGCAATCTGATCAGGATGATGCTGCGCAATAACCTCATTGAGGCTATCCATGATTGATTTCAGACGTAATGGCAGCTCAACATCTAACGTTTTGATACGACCGCTACTGACATAAGTTAACTTATTGCCAGTCTTATCGATCGCCCCAAAACCAGTTATGCGCAAGCCGGGATCTATACCTAGAATGCGAATATGTCACCTATTTAGATGAAAAACTAACTCTCAATCACTGCAGAAGTAAAAACTTCCTGTACATCATCGATATTTTCCAGTGCATCCAGTAACTTTTGCATTTTTACCGCATTGTCACCTGTCAATATGACTTCATTGTCCGGCTTCATTGTCACTGTAGCGAGCTCGGCCTTGAAACCCAACTTCTCCAAAGCAGCTTTAATAGTAATAAATTCATACGGTGGAGTAATCACTTCAATACTACCATCATCGTTGTTGATTACATCCTCGGCACCTGTTTCTAGTGCAGCTTCCATAAGTTTGTCTTCGTTGATGCCAGGGGCAAAAAAAAGTTGCCCGCAATGCTTAAACAAAAACAGAACCGAGCCATCCGCTCCAAGGTTGCCACTATGCTTGGTAAAAGCGTGTCGAACATCCGCAACGGTTCGTACCCGATTATCCGTCATACAATCTACCACAACCGCTGCACCGTCAATACCATACCCTTCATAACGAGCTTCTTCGTAATTTACACCCTCCAGACCCCCGCTACCACGCTTTATCGCGCGCTCTATGTTGTCCTTCGGCATGTTCTGCTCATAGGCTTTTTCGACTGCTAGGCGCAATCGTGGATTACTCGCTATGTCACCCCCGCCTAGCCGCGCAGCAACAGTAATTTCCTTGATGGCTCGGGTAAAAATTTTACCACGCTTGGCATCTGTAACGGCCTTCTTGTGTTTAATATTTGCCCACTTGCTATGCCCGGCCATAATACCTATGTTCTTTGTTGAAGTACGTTAATGTTACCATCCTGTTCCCTGTGGATAAAGCACCACAGGTGTGGAGCCAAATTAGCACACCCGAAGAGATAAATCTGGATACAGAAAAACAAATTTTTACAATTCTTATTAATGGCTCTTAACGCCTGTTTTCGGCCTAAGGCGGACACTTAGAAAAACGTTAACTTAAACTTTTTTCCAGTTATCCGTTATACAGATTATTAATCTATTGCTTTGATAGCCACTAACCAGATAATCAATACTATACAGTTAGGAAGAAAGATGAAGTTTTGTTTACTCTTATCATGTTTGTTATTAAGCGCTTGCGCGGCTACGCCACCGTGGGGTCAGGGCGGACGCATTTACGGAGATAATCATGCTCAAGGACATAATCGAGGCCACTGTCCTCCCGGCTTAGCCAAGAAACATAATGGCTGTATGCCCCCAGGGCAAGCAAAGAAATGGAGAAGAGGCTATCCATTGGCTCAGGGTGTAATTTTTTACGATTTATCCCCCGGAATGGTTAGACAGTTGGGAAGGCCACCTGCTGGACACCGCTATGTACGGGTCGCGCAGGACATTCTATTGATTACGGTTGGAACAGGTTTAGTTGTTGACGCAGTCTACGATCTAAACAATATGTAGTGCTTTGAATTTAGAAAACATAGATTTAGACAATCATTCATCTATTATTTCATACTACGAAATTTTTAATGAGAACAAGAAATGGATAACTAATATATACCAAAACAAATGTAATGAAGGAGCATTAATATGGAACGGATAAGAATTGGGGTATATAGCTTGGTGGGGGCTCTCATTTTTTGTGTTTGTGCCACTACAGCGATAGCTGGTACTCCACAAGCAGATCGGCAAGAATATCTTGCCATGAAGAACAAAACTCTTTCGGATTTGTATAAGGTTAAACCCGGAGCGAAGGCCGAGATTGCAGAAGCACCCGGGTATGCGGTTTTCAGCAACGCCAATGTCAATCTGATTTTTGCAAGTTTTGGTGGTGGCTATGGAGTTGTACAACCAAAGGGTGCTAAGCCTGTTTTTATGAGAATGGGTGAGGTGGGCATCGGATTTGGACTAGGTGTTAAAGATTTTCGCGCTGTATTTGTTTTTCATGACAAAGCGACCATGAATAAGTTTATTAACAGTGGCTGGGAATTTGGGGCGCAGGCCGATGCCGCAGCTAAAGCAAGCGATAAAGGAGCGGCAGTAGGAGGCGAGGTCGTAATCGACGGTATAACCATTTACCAGCTAACAGAAAGCGGGCTAGCGCTTCAAGCTACGGTTAAGGGAACTAAGTTCTGGAAGAATGACAAGTTGAATTAAGTAGCGTGCCCCGTACTTTTATAGCAACATAATCCACCCGACCTAGTGTCGGGTTTTTGTATGAAGCTGAATGTTCTATTTCTGATATCAAAATAAATACTGAAAAATAGCTTTTAGTTTCTAGAGGGCTCACATAACTGAGTAGTGGAATACTAGTAAAGCATTTTTCAATTCATTATTTGAGTTTTAGATCAATGTGGTCCCAAGGTTGAGAAGACTCTGTGAATAATACATTAGACGGTCCAAAGATACTTGGGTCATCCAGCGTTGCGGTATTGACCACTAAATGGTCCGGATAAGCAGTAGCTCTGTTTATCATCGGTGACCCGCAGTTAGGACAAAAACCTCGACTGACAGTATTACCACTATCAGCTTTTTGATCATAAAACGCCATCTCGCCAATAACGGTTGTTGAATTTTTAGATACTACAAATAACGACGCATGGCCGTTGCCTGTTGCCCGTTGACATTGTCGGCACTGACAATGAAACGAAAGCGAGGGCTTCTCTGTTGACTCGTAATGAACTGCGCCACAAGCGCAACGGCCTTTCCATTTTTCAATTGCTGCCATAAGCTGTTCTCTTTTAGTGAAAATGCTCCCATTTTCTAGGCCAAAAAAATACTTTTTATCCTGTGCAAATTATATATAAAATATGTGATACCTTAATGTAAGGTTTTACCCAAAAATCAAGCAAACATAATCAAAAAGGACAATGATGAATAGAACAATCTCTGTTTTTATATCAGGAGTTATGTTTTTAGTTTCTACTTATGCTCTAGCACAAACTCAGGTGTCTGTTCCAATTCAAGATCTGGTCGCTGAACAAGGAATAAAAGAGAAAAAAATAGAGGGTGGACATAAACACAAGAACAAACATAAAGAGGGTAAGCATAAGGAGCGGGGGGAAAACAAACATAGCAACGCAGGCGAAGGAAAACTGAAAGGTTTGGACCGAGCTGATGAAACAGCTGGCGAACATGGTCATCGTGACAAGGTGCATGGTCATGATTAGCGCGAGAAGAACTAATCAATAGCAACTAGCACTATTTCATCATTGACCGTTTCTGAATGGTAACTTTTGCACAAATCAGACGGCCATTAGAGTGCTTAGTTTAATTCTGTTGGCTAGAAACGAGGAAACTGATTGTCTTAATTGAAGCAAGATTTTTCAGGAAGGATACAGTGCATTAAATGGAGCCATTCCTTAGTATTATTCATACTGGCCATTGATAGGGGGTAATATCAAATGGCTGAGGGTTGTTCATGATCATGTTTGATAAAAGATGCGCACTACCCGGTGCCATGGTCACACCATAGCGGTGATGACCACTATTTAGATAAAGATTATCGATAGCAGGGTGGCGATTAATCACAGGAATATTATCAGGTGAGCCCGGGCGTAACCCTGCCCAGTGGCGAACTAAAGTCTTTTCAGTCAGCTCAGGCAACAGATCATGCGCCTTTTCAAGCAACAACTTACGCGCGTCTATAGTAATACTTTTATCAAATCCAGCCTCCTCCGTAGTGCTGCCTGCAAGAACATATCCATCTTGGCGAGGTATTAGATAAAAACCGTTTTGTAATACAACCACACCAAGTAAATCAGGATTCACTTTAAAGAGTAGCATCTGCCCCCGCACTGGGCGAATATCGAGTTTTAACGCATGCCTGCCAAGAATCTCGCGGCTCCACGCTCCAGCAGTAATAACATAATTTGTACCCGAATATTCCCCTCGATCAGTAATAACTGATTCGACGTGCCCTTGTCCTATTCGCCAACCTGAGACCTTGGTCTGCTCTATGATAGAGCCGCCAGACAACTCTACTGATCTTTTCAGCGCCTGCAATAATCGGGGACTGCGTACCTGTGCGACTGACGAGAGCCATAGCGCTGATTTATCTGCTGGCTCGCCAAATATTAGCTTTGACATAATTTCACTAGAGTGAATTCTCTTCATAGGGAAAGCGTTGCGAGTACACCAAGATTCTGCTTCAACAAATTGAGTACTTTGCCCATTATTCATATTGGGAAGCACTAGCATGCCGCTCACTTGGTATTCTGGGTCGATCCCGGTTTCTTGCTGGAGGATTTCAGTCAACCCAGGTAACAATCTGTTGCTCAATTGTGTTAACTGAGTAACTGAGTCAGGATAATTCCAAGGCAACAGCGGCGAGAGTATTCCGCCTCCTGCCCAAGAAGCTTCCCCTCCGCAACTGCCACGCTCGAGTATGCGCACTCTCGCACCTAGCCGCAGCAATTCACGCGCCACGGCAAGCCCGATGACCCCCCCGCCTATAATGACAACATCAGTTACCAAAGAAATTATTCCTCGCTTAAAACACACTCCATTCCAAGTAAATGGAAATGGATTTCATCCTGACAAATTACCATCTTAAACACCCGCTCGAAAATAATCTATCAAGCAATAGATGATTTAAGTCGTATTGAGTGTATGCCGCTTATTCCTCCAATCAAACCGCCTGTCATTTTCTATGCGCCTATCGTCGACTACCGCTTGCAGATGTGCTTTCTGGCCACTACTCTGCAGCCATGAAGGAGATTGTAATGAAAGAACGAAAGAAAACAAAAATTGAAGGAATTGCAAAGTATCAGCAACAAAATGGCTTCACTCTGCTCGAGTTGCTAATAGTGCTGGGTATTATCGGAATTCTCTCAGCAATTTCCATCCCAGCATATCGCGACTATATAATTCGCGGGAAAATTATCGAGGCTACGTCAAATCTTAGTGATATGAGAATAAAACTTGAACAATTCTATCAAGACAATCGTACTTATGTCGGAGCCTGTGTTGGGGGAACGATTGCCCCTTTGCCTACAGGTAGTAATGCAAACACATTTACTTATAGCTGCCCAACATTGACCGCGACAACATTTTTGGTGCGTGCGCTGGGAAATGCAAGTGAAGGTATGTCAGGTTTTGACTATACGATAAATCAAAGCAATGCAAAAGCTACTGTTTCAGTTGCGACAGGATGGACATTAACAGCAGGCTGCTGGGTTACAAAGAAGGATGGCTCATGCTAATAACTACGCATAAAACATCGCCATATAAAAAAGGATTTACGTTGATTGAATTATTGATCACGGTTGCCGTATTCGCTGTGCTAACTGTTTTAGCTCTCCCAAGTTTTAATCAATGGATCGCCAATACCAAAATTCGCAGCACTACTGAAAGTGTACTAGCAGGTTTTCAATTAGCGCGGACAGAGGCAGTACGTCTTAATCGAGGTGTACGGATGACGCTAAATGCTGATACTAGCTGGTCGGTAGCAGAAGTGATATCAGGCACCGTAATTCAAACACGCCCTGCTGCGGAAGGTACAGGAAATACCGTTATGACCGTTACACCAGGCACCGCAACCACAGTAGATTTCAACGGCCTGGGTCGGGTTACTAACTTGACACCCATTACGCAGGTTGATTTGGATAGCACATCCATTCCCGCTGCTAGCACTAAGGAATTGCGAATCACGGTTAATACAGGGGGATCGGCGCGTGCGTGTGATCCATCGCACCCCTCAAGTGACCCGAGAGGATGCTAAGGAGTCATAATGAACATTCAATTAAGAAAAAAACAAAAGGGTTCCATGCTTCTGGAAGCATTGATCGCCATCCTAATTTTTTCCATGGGCATACTTGCGCTGATGGGTATGCAGGCCACAGCAATCAATACTGTATCTGAGTCCAAATATCGTTCCGACGCTGGTTTTCTAGCTAATCGGATCATCGGCCAGATCTGGGCTGACCGAGCAAATCTTGCAAGCTTTGCATGCAATCCTTGCACCACCACTGGCACCGGCAACGTTGATACGCGTGCCTGGGCTACCGAGATCCAGAGTGGGGCGTTGCAGTTACCCGGAGTAACTGATGCGGCAAACCAGCCGATCATCACACTAGGAGCAAGTAACCAGGTTCAGGTGCAATTATTCTGGCAAGCGCCGAATGCAACCGCACAACGAAACCATTTAGTAATTGCTTACATCAATGGATAAAACAAACACAATGATGGCGAAACGCAACCCACTAAGTAGATCTGCAGGCTTTAGTCTGATAGAGCTAATGGTAGGTGTGATTATTGCAATAATCGGCTCGATTGTAATTTTCCAGGTATTTGCCGTTTCTGAAAATTACAATCGCACTTCCGTGGCAGGTAGTGATGCGCAGCAAAGCGGGGCAATGGGCCTGTACTCAATAGAACGCGATCTCCGTACAGCTGGATTTGGGATAAATGATACGACGTTTCTGGGGTGTAATGTTCTTGCCTATAACGATGTTCGCACGCCGACTGATTTTAATTTTTCATTACAGCCAGTCCTCATTACCCAGGGCGCAGGTAACGACGCAACTACCGGGGTGGGAGCGGCATCCGATACCATCACTATACTCTATGGCAACTCCTCGAATGGTTTAGCTTCCGTCCAGCAAGTCCAAAACATGGCCTCAGCGACAGAAGACTATAAGGTAAGCAACCGATATGGGTTCCAGATGGGAGATTTGTTTGTTGCCGCCGAGGGTGGG
>SPBV01000191.1 GCA_004525885.1 Nitrosomonadales bacterium | reverse complement strand
TCAGCGGCTATCTCTGTTCATGCTAAAACCGCTAGTGAGATTTACGAACTGGCTTCAAAAATTACAGTCGTTGTAAAAAGTGCCTACGATGAAAAGGAAACCATAAGGCAGGGTAGCGGCGTCATACTTTCCGAAGAGGAAGTGGTAACGAACTGTCACGTTATCAATGGTGCCAGTCAAATCAAGGTGCTCATCGTGGATGAGGTACATTCTGCAACTTTGCAGTATTCCGATTGGGATCGGGATATATGCTCTCTTAGAGTCAAAGGCCTTCGTGGTCAGGTAGCCGTAATCGGTAACTCCAAAACGCTCGAAATTGGTGCGAAGGTTTATGCAGTCGGCGCGCCTCACGGCCTTGAGCTTACGATCTCGGACGGTATCGTATCCAACTTACGTGAATTTGAAGGTGGCGATAATTACATCCAGACCACCGCCGCCATCTCACCTGGTTCCAGCGGTAGCGGACTGTTTGATGAGAACGGTGCGTTGGTAGGAATAATGAGTTTTAACTATAGCAAAGGGCAAAACCTTAATTTTGCTTCTCGTGTCGAATGGGTAAAAGAATTACCAGCTCGTAGTGTCAAAGCAGTACCCACACCTTCCGCGGAGTCCGAAAATGAAACCCTTTCGAGGACCATAGAGCGCGAATCGATCAGTGATGTCGAGATTGTACGTTCTGACTTTGGGCTTTTCGGCTCAATACCATCTGGAGATCCAGCCTTTCAGGCATCACGTATGGTTCCACTGGAGGAAGGCCAGGGTTACGGGTGGTTTATCGAGTTGAAAACTTCAAAACCGAAAATTAAATGGCGTGAAGAATTTGTAATGCCGATTTCGCCAGCAACCATGGAAGCTCAAGGCAGCACAGTTAAGTACTCGCTATCTAAAGATGGATTAACGGTAACTACAGAGCAAGAAGGGGTTGTTCCCGATAGCGGATTGATTTACAACGTGTGGGGAGTCGCAGCTGGTGATCCCAAAGGACACCATATTATGCGCGTCTACGTGGAGGATAAATTAGTTCGGACCTTTGAGTTTGAGGTCGAGGAGTGAGGCTCAGAATTGACCAACAAGTTTAAAACAATTCGGCTAATTGTCGTGCTGAGCGCTTTGATTTGGTTTGTGGGGGCAGCGATTATGATTGCTGTTTATGAGTATGAGCGAAGATCTGAATGTGATCAGTATGAGAGATTGTTAAAAAACCTTCCATGGTGTGAAGCATATACCTATCCAAGAGAAGAATTTTCGTACAGTTACATGGAATTGGCCATTAAAGGATTGCGCTGGCCTTTACATCTTATTTCATCAGAAAATAATGATCCCATTTTATCGCTAAGCGATGCAATTTACTTGTCCAGGAAGGAGGAGATGCCTCCTGTAGGTGAAAATCAAGCTCTGAACTATCCACAGGTTCGTTGGTGTGTTTTTGAGAAAGCGCGTCTGGAAGTGATGGAGGGGAGGACCATGACGGATCAGGAGGTGTCTGAATTAAAGGAGGAAACTGAAATAAAAAAGTACATAGCTAGGGCAGGTGCATTAAAAAAGTACGTAGCCAGACATAACAAGCGGTGCACTAAATTTCGGTCTCAGCAGGGAACTCTGGAGTTTATAGAACGGGAACTCCTTTTCGAAGGCAAGAGACTTCAGTCCGAAGGGGCGCAACTGTGAATAAAGGATAAAGATATTATGAAAACATTCTTCTTTGTTTCCTCTGGTGCAGTAATCATTATTGCTACATTTCCTTTTATGTTTACGCTACCTTGGCATATACATCTTCACCAGTAGACTCAAAAAATACAGGCGATACTTTGATTTCTTTTGCCCTTTCATTGATTGTACTCATATCATACTGAAGCTGTAGTCTCATCCACCCTTCAGGCGTTCCGCCAAATGCTTTTGCAAGACGGATAGACATATCAATAGATAAGTCTGACTTTTCATTTACCAGGTTATTAAGCGCAGAGCGTGAAACTCCAAGTAATTCCGCTACTTTTTTTACAGTTAGTCCACTAGGCTCCAGACAATCAGTCCGAACCAAAAACCCCGGATGAGGGGGGTTTTTCATTTTTAACGTGTCCATCGTTAATTTCCTCCATTATAATTTTAATTAATGATAATCCTCAAAATTTACATCAAATGCTTTTTCCTTTTCAAAGTTAAAAGTAATTCTCCAGTTACCTCTCACTGTTACAGCCCATGTTCCTTTACGTTTACCACCTAACTTGTGAAGTTTGTATGAGAATATATTCATATCTTCTATTTCTTCAGACTGATGTAAACGAGCTAAAATAGATTTGATCCTATTAACCATTTCAGGTGGTAAGCCTTTTGCATCGTCTTTTTCAAAAAACTTCTTTAATCCCTTATGTTTAATGCTTGTTATCATGATATGACTGTAGCGTGAAGCGCGTCACTTGTCAAGTAATCATCGGTTCTGATTAGTAACTTGGCGTGCCCAAGGAGATAAATCTGAGCACTGGTGCGTTTATATCAATATAGTGGCTGGGTGATTTTCCGCTTACCTTGACAGATAGGGAATCAAGCAAGTATTATTTTCATCAATATATCCATGACTCATTAGAGTTTGAGGGTAGTTTTTATACACAACTAGGCAATCTTTGTTGGTAAGGTTGGCAGCCTTAGCTACCCATTACAAGTGGTGATAATTCGGGATGCGGCACAAATGCTGCATCGGTTCGTATACAGGAAGCCACCTAAGGCTGTCATACGGCATTAACCTTAATGAGGTAATGCTATGCCTGTAAAAAATTCTCACATTAATGAATGCGCTCTTGCAGCTCACAAACAGCTTTCCTTTGAAAGTTTGGTTGCTTCTTGGTTAACTTTTGATGGATGGGAGGTTCTTATTCCTGCTATCGATCATGGCAAAAAAACTGATCTAGTTGTAGCGGATGGAAGCTCTTACTATCGAATACAGGTCAAAAGTATCGAGTCCAGATATGAAGCTACATTTGTCGAAAATAAATGGAAAGGATCAAAAATTGATTACGTAATTTATTTCTCTCGTAATGAAGAATGGGGCTACATAACCCCAGCATTTCAAGAATGCAGGAGAAAATTAAATTCATTAGGACATATTCGATTTCATAAACACCAAACTAATTTTCTTAAGGCGTTCAAGAAAGTATAAACATAGAAGATCTGTTTCGTGCCAAAAGCGGACATTCGTATTTATCTTCCAATAAGATCCAGTAACAGCCAGAGATTCCGGGGGTAGGGATGGTGGTATCTCAAGAAAGTTAGAGCCGTTGTTTCCTGTCTAATATCATGATTAGTAAAGTATTATATGATTCTGGTTCGGTTTCCGCCGCCCCAATTTATTCTTATGCCGTCCAAGGAAGTTCGTCAAGTCCACATAAATACTTTATAAGTACGAATGGGGGATTTAGGCATGCAATTTTCGTTTGCCAAGTGCGCCTGCGGGTAAATCAGATAACTGATATTTTCCACTTAACACTTCAGCGGCTAGTAATTCCAAACTCTGACTTTGTAGTATTTTTACTATTTCTTTCCTGATTGGTGCCCACTGGGTATGCATTAAACAGGGCGTTTTATCACTGCAAACTTTGAACCCCAGCACGCATTCATCCTTTAATCCTGAACCCTCGATAACAAGAACGATCTGCAACAAATTAATCTTCTCAGCTCTTTCTTGTAGGCAGAAACCACCCTGCTTACCGCGGAAAGAACAAAGTAGATTAGACTTACATAGATTCTGTAGTACCTTGGCGAGATAGGTGGGTGATACCCCCAATTTTTCTGCAATCGTGCGATTGAGCATCACCGCGCCATGTGGTTGCGTGGCTATATAAATTAGAGCCTGAATAGCGTACTGGGAAGTGCGAGATATAATCATCTTAAATTTAAGCTATTATATATATCAAGTTTAGTATGTGG
>SPBV01000147.1 GCA_004525885.1 Nitrosomonadales bacterium | reverse complement strand
CCCCCCCAAAGAATCAGGCCAGCCATAATATTTGGTATAGCATTTTATCTCGCCTTCTCTCTTGTCTCTCTCTACTCCCATAGAGAATTAGATGCCCCCCTTTCAGGACCATTTAATTTTAAGAATAGTATTCTTATCAGTGTGGCAATGGCAATCGTTGGTTTGATCCTAGTTGAGCAGCTCTATAGGAACACTCCAGTAAAACAACGCTGGGGAATAAAATTCGTCTGCCTGGGCTTAGGTGGGTCTTTTGCATACGACTTCTATTTGTACAGCGATGCTCTACTTACTGGATATGTAAATCCAGAGATCTGGGCTGCACGCGGAATAGTAAATACCATAACTGTACCTCTAGTCGCGATTTCAGCCGTACGTAATCCTGAATGGTCATTAGGAATCACGGTATCGCGTCGCATTTTATTTTACTCTGCAGCTTTATTTGGCACACTTATTTATTTGCTCGTTACAGTAGCCGTTGGCTATTACTTTCGATTCTCTGGAGGAAGCTGGGGAACAGTTTTGCAAGTCTCTTTTTCTTTCGGCGCACTAATTCTCCTTTTTGGTGTGTTGTTCTCCGGGAAAATTCGTTCCTGGCTTAAGATAACTATTAGCAAACATTTTTTTAATTATAACTATGACTATCGAGAGGAATGGTTGCGTTTTACAAGCACCCTATCAGAGAGTGAACTCGGGTTAGAAGAAAGAATAATTCAAGCTTTAGCCCAATTAGTAGAGAGCCCCGGTGGTAGCTTATGGATCAGAAAGGAGTCCGGTAACTTCGAACCAATTACTCACTGGAACATGCCTTTTACTAATAAATCATTTAACTCTGTTCATTATTCCTCTTTCCAATTCCTAGACAACAAGGAGCAGATAATTGAATTACAGGAATATAGTAAAAATCTGAAAAAAGATACAATCAACTTTCTCCCTCACTGGTTATTATCTGTTCCAAATGCGTGGCTATTTGTTCCATTAATTCAGCATCAGATTTCATTTGGCTTTGTAATACTTGCGAAACCTAGGACTAAAATATTATTGAATTGGGAGGTGATTGATCTGCTGAGGTTTGCTGGCAATCAGGCAACAAGTTACCTCGCGCAACACGAAGCAGCTAAAGCACTCATGGTGGCACGGCAATTTGAATCTTTCAATCGTATGTCTACCTTTATGATGCATGATTTAAAAAACTTAGTTTCTCAATTATCGCTTCTACTTTCCAACGCCAAAAAACACGAAGGAAACTTAGAATTCCAAAAAGATATGGTGGAAACGGTATATTTCTCCATTGAAAAAATGAAACTACTCTTAGAAAAATTAAGTAGTGAAAATTCGATTGAGAAACCTGCTCCGCTGTTAATTGATCAGTTATTACAGGTGATAGTAGACAGTAAATCTAAATTTGAACCAAAACCAGTACTCGAAATAAAAGATGGCGATCTTACAGTGTTTGCCAATCTATTCCGTTTAGAAAGAGCGATTGGGCATCTAATTCAAAACGCGATTGAAGCAACCTCCAAAAAAGGTGAAGTATGGGTTCGTCTGATAAAAAAAGAAAATTCAGCGATAATTGAAATTATAGATACTGGGCATGGCATGAGTGAACAGTTTATTCGTGAAAAACTTTTTAGACCGTTTGAATCGACTAAATCTGCGGGTATAGGTATAGGTGTATTTGAAAGTAGAGAATATATCTGTGAACTTGGAGGACAACTGAAAGTCATCAGCAGTAAATCAGACGGAACGACTTTTCATATAATGCTGCCTCTTTATCAAAATACTAACGCCTTAGAAGCATTAACTTTAAGGTAGAAAATGTAATGAATCAAGAAAAAAAATTTCTGTTAATTATTGAAGATGACCTGGGTTTACAGAAGCAATTGCGCTGGAGCTTTGATGCCTATGAAGTACTGCTGGCAGGAGATCGAGAAAGTGCACTCGCACAAGTTAGAAGATACGAACCTGCAGTTGTTACTATGGATCTTGGGCTCCCTCCTGATCCAGTTGGAGTTTCAGAAGGACTCAACACTCTGCAACAAATACTTGCGCTCGCACCTGACACTAAAGTAATTGTCCTTACCGGAAACCAAGATCACTCTCATGCGGTAAAAGCTATCGCTATGGGCGCTTATGATTTCCATCAAAAACCTTTTGCCCCAGAGGTGCTATGTCTAGTGGTAGAAAGAGCGTTCTATCTGCATACATTACAGCGGGAGAACCGCGCCCTACTCTCAACTCAACAAGATTCTCCAATATCTGGAATTATTACTCGTGATCCCAGCATGGCCAAGGTCTGCCATAATATTGAGAAGATAGCCAACTCAGATGTCTCAGTAATACTGCTGGGTGACAGCGGCACAGGTAAAGAAGTGCTCGCTAAGGCTCTCCACCTCTCAAGTGCAAGAAAAAATAAACGCTTTATAGCGATCAATTGCGCCGCTATCCCAGAAACACTCTTAGAGACTGAATTATTTGGTTACGAGAAAGGAGCATATACTGGGGCGACGAAACAAACTTTGGGCAAAATTGAACTTGCCAATGGGGGGACATTCTTCCTTGATGAAGTGAGTGACTTACCTGTTTCGCTACAAGCCAAACTGTTACGGTTCTTACAGGAACGAGTTATTGAAAGAATCGGTGGGCGTGAGGAGATTCCGGTAGACATTCGTATCGTTTGCGCAACACATCAGAACCTGCAGGAACTAACTAAAACGAATCAATTCCGTCAAGATCTATACTACCGCCTGAGTGAGATTGTGATCATGATCCCTCCTCTACGGGACCGACTGGGTGATGCCGCATTGTTGGCACATTACTTTAAAAATAAGTTTAGTGCCCAGGAAAAAGTACCGCCACTAAATTTTAGCCAAGAGGCGTTGGAAGCTATTGAAAACTATCAATGGCCCGGCAACATACGAGAAATGAAAAATTGTATCAAGCGTGCAGTCATTATGGCCGATGGAGTACATATTAGTGCAGAGGATCTTGGACTACAGATTCCTGCTACTCAAATAGAATCTATTAACCTGCGAAAGGTTCGCGAAGATGCAGAGCGTAGCGCCTTGGTAAAAACAATGGCGCGAGTTGATGGAAATGTTGCCAAAGCTGCAGAGCTTCTGGGTGTTAGTCGTCCCACCGTCTATGACTTAATGAACCGCCATGGAATAAAATGAGTGGCTGGCTACTAGCCATGTTAATTCCACTATTTATCTGTAAACAGATCCTTTTATAAAGCAAATTCTTTCTAAATGTCTAATCTTGTACACGAACTAATTTTTAAGTCCGCAAATAATACTCCTGACGCAGAAGCACTAGTCTATCAGGAGAACAAAAAAAACTACGCTACCGTAGCTAGAGAGATCGAGAATATCGCCTCGGCTCTGCTATCCCTGGGACTTTGTAGGAGTGAACGACTAGCTGTTTATTTAGAAAAACGGCATGAAGCTGTTACTGCCCTATTTGGGGCTGCCGCTGCCGGCGGGGTATTTGTACCCATTAATCCTCTCCTCAAATCTGAACAGGTCGCCTACATTTTATGTGATTGTAATGTAAGAATTCTAGTAACTTCAGCTGACAGACTCAAATTACTTGGTACCGTTCTACCACGGTGTCATGACTTACACACCGTGGTAATTGTCGACTCATCTGAAGAACTACCGATTATATCTGGCCTGAATATCATACCTTGGGACCAATTATGCTCTTCCTCTCTCACTGTCAGCAGCCATCATACTATTGATAGTGACATGGCTGCGATTCTCTACACTTCCGGTAGCACCGGTAAACCCAAGTGTGTGGTCCTTTCCCACCGAAATCTGGTAGCAGGGGCAGAAAGCGTTGCTCAATACTTGGAAAACAGTTCTGACGATCGGATTCTATCAGTATTGCCGCTGAGTTTTGACTATGGGTTTAACCAACTCACAACGACGTTTCACACCGGGGCTACTTGCGTCCTGATGAACCATCTTTTTCCACTTGATGTTATCAATTTAGTTCAAAAAGAAAATATAACTGGTCTAGCGGCTGTTCCTCCTTTGTGGATTCAGCTAGCACAACTAAATTGGCCAAAAATTACGTCATTGCGATATATTACAAATTCTGGTGGGGCAATGCCTCAAGCAACTCTAGATATGCTACGTAGCATACTTCCCAAGGCAAAAGTATTTCTGATGTATGGTCTCACCGAAGCCTTCCGCTCTACCTTTCTACCTCCGCAGGAGTTGGATATACGATTAAACTCAATCGGTAAGGCCATTCCTAATGCTGAAGTTCTTGTACTAAGGGAAGATGGTTCACACTGTGCGCCCGGTGAACCAGGAGAACTGGTACATAGAGGGGCTTTGGTATCTATGGGATATTGGAACGACCTGGAAAAAACTTCAGAGCGTTTCAGACCTTTCCCTCAACGAGAAACTGGACTTACCATTCCAGAAATAGCAGTATGGTCGGGTGATACGGTACGCGTAGATGAAGAAGGCTTCTTGTATTTCATCAGCCGCCGCGATGAGATGATAAAGACTTCGGGTTACCGTGTCAGCCCCACCGAGGTGGAGGAAGTGATTTATGCAACTGAACTCGTAGGAGAAGCTGTTGCTATCGGAATTCCTCATCCAGTGCTGGGACATGCAATAGTTGTAATTGTAACTCCACGGGAGAATACAAATATTGACGCTAGT
>SPBV01000069.1 GCA_004525885.1 Nitrosomonadales bacterium | reverse complement strand
TGCTTAGAGATGTTGCTAGGAAGAAGATATTGGAAAGGCCTATCTAATATTAGTTTATTTAAGATAAAGTAGTGTTACTACATGGGTTGCCTTGTAATATTGTTCCTATAAAATTCATACACATTACATTTTAGCTTCATTTCAGGCATATTCTTGCGACCTAAAATTTAAAATTCCTACTTGGTTTTCCTGCGCGCGACAATAACACCATCCCGGATTGGATTGATAAAAGCATCAAATTCTGGATCATTAAAAATTAACTGGTTGTGCTCCATAATTGCTTCTGTCCAACCAGGGACGATATCAACATAATTATCTACTGCAACTCGTCCATGCCACAGCGCATTATCAGCAATATATAGCCCGCCTAGTCTAATTTTATTTTTAGCTAGATGCCATACTTCAGGGTATTGGCCTTTATCGACATCGTTGTAACAGATATCAAACATCCCTTCAGTTTTAGAAAAAATATCTTGAGCAAACCCAACGTGAAAACTAACCCTATTTCCCAAACCCGCCGAATTCAGATACCTCTCAGCTTTTTCTTTGTTTAGAGGATCAGCGTCACTGCAAATCACGTTTCCTTCTGGCCCTACTGCTTTTGAAAACCAGTAAGCTGAATAGCCATATCCACTACCAAACTCAAATACACGTTTGGCATCAATAGTTCTTGCTAATGTTTCAAGAAAAATACCAACAAGACGACCAACAATAGGGAAGTTTTTATTCTCTGCCATAGTTTCCATTTCGGTAAGAACTGGATCATCTGTTCGATTCACTAGGTGACGCATGTAACCCTCAATAGCAGGATCAACCGGGTTTAGAACCTTTGGATTGAATATGGTTGGGGGTTGCATATTTGGCACTGTTAACGCTCCACAAAAGATATGATTTCGATCCGTCCTTGTAACTAAACTTACGCCTAGGATGGTGAGGAGTCAATACGATTAGATATCTGATCAAGATCAGGTGGCTGTTATTTTATCTATATATAAATCGCATACTGTTCAACTTCTATGTAACTTTGCTCTGTTATCTTTCTAATAATGTGATTTTCTTTACAGAGTATTTTGTAGGGAGCTATTAACCTATACAGGCAACTAGATAATTATATAAATCAAAGAATAAATTTAAGTAGTTGCTCTAAATTAAAAATATATCCACACAGGTGCCAGATAATTATTGGTCTGCGTTTACATCTTTTAAGGTTAAGCGTTTGTATGAGGAGAGAAGGCGATGAAACATATATTACAAGAGATATTATTAGTATTGATTATCACTGTTATTTGTATAACAACAGCGCTTTTTATAGCACAAAGCGTTCAATCCGAGCCGCTACGGGTGGAAGATAATACATCGACTCGTCATTCAAAAGATAATTCCATAATACATGGTGCAGATGCTAGCACAGCGCACGTTATAGATGACGGGTTAAAAGAGAAATTGTAGAAGATAAGATATTTCAATTCATTAATTAGACTCATTGTTTGGTTTTTTTGTAAACAGTACGCCTACAATTAATTTGCAGGAATGGGACCAGGTGATCTTTTTGACAGTTAGTATTGCTCTTGAATAAGAGCGTATGGCGATTCGTTTTTCTTATGTTTAACAATTTTTCCAGGACCATATTCAATCACTTGATCATTTTTTAGAATCACGGAATAATCCGTTCGATCCCAAGATAATCCGCTAAATACAGACCAACCATTGATCAGGAGGTCTGTGTAGAGAAGGGCCTCATACTCACCGTTGCGATGGAAGCCACTAGGGCTACCAGCAGTGCTTATAACTTCTGATTTCGTCATGCCTTCTCGGAGGTTACTCATCTTTTCAACTGTAGCGCACGAGGTTAGTAACAATGTAGTGAGTAAAGTAAGAATAATGAATTTCATAAATTGGGCTCCATGGGGATTGCTGATGATGTATGTAGCATATTGGAACTAGATCTTATTAATGTACCAGATTCAAAGAAACTATTTCATATTTCTGTATTCTATATTTTACGTCGCGCAAACTAGATTTCTCTATTAGTATTTTGTTTATGGATTAGTCGATATAGTACTGGTAGCACCAGCAGAGTCAGCGCAGTAGTGGATACGACGCCACCAATCACAACCGTTGCTAATGGCCGTTGAACTTCTGCGCCAATACTGGTAGCCAAGGCCATGGGTACGAACCCAATGGCTGTCGTTAGCGCTGTCATTAGTATCGGGCGAAGTCTAGTGATGGCCCCAGTTCGAATGGCGTCATCCAGGGCATGGCCTTCTTTTAGTAGATTTTGGATAAATGATAGCATCACTAGGCCATTTAACACCGCTATACCAGACAGGGCAATAAATCCGACCGCAGCTGAGATGGATAAAGGAATATCACGCAACCACAGAGCAATTAATCCACCTGTAAGAGCAAACGGAACTCCTGTAAATATAAGTAGGCTGTCCCGAAAGTTCCTGAACATTGCGTAAAGCAGAATAAGAATAAGTCCAAGAGCAAGTGGAACCAATATTTTGAGACGCTGGGCAGCAGATACAAGCTGTTCAAATTGTCCGCCCCATGTTATCCAATATCCTGAGGGGGTCTGTAATTCATCTCTTATGATTGTATCTGCTTCATTGACAAAGGAACCAAGGTCTCGACCACGAACGTTTGCAGTAATCACTACTCTGCGTTTGCCATTTTCTCGGCTTATTTGATTGGGCCCTGGAGCTAGTTTTAGGTCTGCTACCTCACCTAACGTGACGTAGGCACTCTGAGTGTTCACGCGAATGTCTGGATCCTTTTTTACTATGTCTGGAAGTTTTATTGGTAAACGCTTGAGTGCTTCAATATTGCTACGTATAGACTCGGGTAACCGTACTTGTAGACTGAAGCGACGGTCTCCGTCGTAAATTGTGCCGGCATTTATTCCACCAACAGAAATGGTGAGAGCATCTTGTACATCAGCTACGTTTAAGCCATAGCGTGCTATTTTTGTGCGATCCACCTGAATTGAAAGTATTGGCAAACCGGAAAGTTGCTCCGTTCTCACATCTGCCGCACCGGGAATAGTTTCAAGTATTTTTTCAATTCTCTCTCCTAGGGAAAGTAAGGTATCCAAGTTGTCGCCAAATACTTTTACTGCAACATCTGCTCGAACACCTGACAACAATTCATTAAAACGCATTTCTATTGGTTGAGTGAATTCATACTTGTTTCCTGGTATTTTTTGTATTTTTTGCTCCATAGTTTTTATTAATTTTTCTTTGGTATAGTGTGGTCCGTTCCACTCAGACTGGGGTTTGAGAATAATAAAGATATCGGCAACATTTGGTGGCATTGGATCAGTCGCAATTTCAGCAGTTCCGATCTTCCCAAAAACTCTGTCTACTTCAGGAAAAGATCTGATGGTTTTCTCCAGCTCACTTTGCATTTCAATTGCTGTGGTCAGGCTTGTACCAGGAATGCGTACCGCATGGAGCGCGATATCCCCTTCATTTAGACTAGGGACAAATTCGCTACCCGTACGAGTTACTAACAAGCCAGATAGCACCACAATAACTACTGCAATTGTAATCGTAAGCGCCTTATTTCGCATTGCAGCATTTAATGCGGGCACATAGGCTTTTTTTGCCCATACTACAGTTGTACTTTCTTTTTCTGTCACCTTACCAGCGAGAAAAAGTGCAATCGCGGCAGGAACAAATGTTACGGAGAGAATCATTGCTCCTAGTAATGCAGTCACGACTGTGATGGCCATAGGGTGGAACATCTTCCCTTCCACACCGGTCATTGCAAGGATTGGTAAATAAACTACCATAATAATGAGTTCGCCATAGATTAAGGCACGGCGGGCTTCCTTATTAGCGTCAAAGACTGCCGAGAAGCGTTCGTTGCGCGTTAATTCGCGTCCCATCTGTGCCTGCATATTAGTGATACGCCGGATACTATTTTCAGTAAAGACTATTGCACCATCCACAATGATGCCAAAATCAATGGCGCCCAAGCTCATTAGATTTGCGCTAACATTACTGGCGATCATGCCACTAAATGTAAATAACATTGAAAGCGGGATAACCAATGCAGCAATGAGTGCTGCTCGCAGATTGCCCAGAAACAAGAGTAGCACCACGATTACCAGCGCAGCACCCTCAACCAGATTGGTCGCGACAGTTCGAATAGTTTTGTCCACCAGAGTGGTACGATTATAGACAGTTGTTGCAACCACTTTTGTAGGTAAGCTGCGATTTATCTCTGCTATTTTCTTGGCAGCCGCTTCAGAGACGGTGCGGCTGTTTTCTCCGATCAGCATATGTACAGTGCCCAGTACGACTTCCTCCCCATTTTGCGTAGCAGCGCCATTGCGTAGTTCCTTACCAATCAGAACATCGGCGACATTCTTAATGCGCACCGGTATGCCTTGGTAGCTGCTCAGAATAATCTCCCTGATTTCATCCAGATTTGCGACTTGTCCGGGTACCCGAACTAGTAATTGTTCGCCACTTTTTTCGATATAGCCTGCACCGACGTTAAGATTGTTGCTCTGTAGTGCAAAGATGACATCTTGCAGTGTTAATCCGAAAGAAATGAGTTTCTCTGGATAGGGGGTGACATGAAACTGTTTAACGAAACCACCTATTGAGTTGACCTCTGTTACGCCTTTGACCGTACGCAGCTGTGGTTTGATTATCCAGTCTTGAATTTCTCGCAAGTCGGTTGAAGTATAAAGTGTTCCATCCGGTTTTCTAGCGCCTTTCTCAGACCTGACTGTATACATAAAAATTTCGCCAAGACCAGTAGATATCGGCCCCATTGTGGGCGCGATTTCGGCAGGCAGCATTTCTTTGGCTTCCTGAATCCGTTGGTTTACTAATTGTCTGGCAAAGTAGATATCAGTATCATCCTCGAAAATCACTGTGACTTGAGACAGTCCATAGCGTGAAATGGAGCGTGTATATTCGAGATTGGGAAGGCCGGCCATAACTCGCTCGATCGGGAAGGTCACTCGTTGCTCAACTTCCATCGGGGAATAACCAACTGCCTGAGTATTGATCTGTACCTGTACATTGGTAATATCTGGCACAGCATCAATAGGTAGTCTCTGGTAGCTATAGACTCCGAGCATGCCCATCATGATTACTCCTGCCAGGACAAACCAGCCTTTGTGTATGGATATGCGTAAAATATAATCAAGCATAATTATTTTAGCTAGTTTATTAGGGTTATCCTGCAGCCATTCAGGTATCTACTCTGTCTAATGGTCAAAAGATGTATTGTCCTTGCCTAGCTCAGCCTTGATAGCGAAACTGTTGCCTGCTGCGTATTGCTCCCCAGCAGAGAACCCCTTTAATACCTCCACCATTTTTTCATCACTAAGCCCTAGTTTTAGTGGACGCATTTCAAAATATTTCCCGTAGCGGCCAAATATTACTGACTTGCCACGCATTGTTTGGATAGCATTTGCTCTTATCGCAACCGGCACTTGAATTTCCTCTATTACCAGTTTTGCATTTACAAACATGCCCGGACGCCACCTGCCATCCTTATTATCAAGCTCAATACGTGCTGTAGCGGTACGGGTTTGCTCACCAATCAACGTGCTGATATAGGTTATTTTTCCTTCACCTACAACATTAAAAGCGGTTGCATTTACCACTGCTTTCTGTCCCACCTTCACAATATTTAGGTCTTTCGGGTAAGTACTGATAGCCGTCCAAACTGTTGATACATCAGCTATAGTGAATATTTCCTGGTCTTCTTTAAGTGTTACGCCCAGTGCGATAGCTTTAGAGATAACGAGACCGGAAATCGGGGCGAGGATCTCAAATCGAGCTAGATTTTGTCCTGAGTGACTTGATTCAGGTTGTACTCCAAGTGAGCGCAATTTTACTAAGGCGAGATGCAAAATAGCTTCAGCTTCACCCAACATTTCCTGGGCAGCAAGATAATCTTGTTTAGCAGTAATTTTTTCTTCCCATAGTTGTCTTTCTCTTTCGAAAGTGGTTCGTATAAGTTTCAATCGTTTCTGAGCAATCAGATATTGGCTACGTAACTCGGCTAACATGGGACTTTCAATCGCTGCTAATACCTCACCTTTTTTCACCTGTTGACCAACGTGACGGCTAACAGATGTAACCATTCCCGGCATACGTGGCACTACTTTCACCAAGGTATGATGGTTAAATATGATTTCGCCTGGTAGTGTAAGTGTCGGTTTGATTGTTGCTGGGCTGGCGGTAATTATCTCGATACCATTGCTCTTCAAGGTAGTATCTTGCATTTCTACTCGCCCTTCAATTTGATCATAGTTCCAATAAATTGTTTTACTATTTCGTTCAGCGGTAATTTTCATTTCAAATGAATGAGGTTCTTCTACCATCTGATCACCAATTAGGTAATTGCCTTCAGGAGCGAATCTGAATAACTGTGCTGGTGCACCAAGCCGTGTTAGTGTGATGCTAACTTTGGCCTCGGCAGGGGAAAGCAGTTTGCCATTTTCATAGAGGTAGAGTCGAAATTGCGGTTGAGTTCCTTCTTCGTAGATCGTTACTTCTACACCGAAACCGTCTGTTGTAAATAGCTTTCCTCCCATGGATCCCTTGCTGGGATAGGATTGTACTTTTCCTTCTCTTTTTTTTGGTGTGCCCTTAAATGTTGTTGCTTTGGTTATGGTATCAACTACAGTGGGAGATGGGTTTTTGTCCCAGGCAAGAATTAATCCCCCTAAGGCAACTCCGATTGTAATTACAATAATTATTGGCCTTAATTGAGTTTTATTCATGATTTACCCCCCCATGATCTTTATTGCTACCAATACTTATTAGTTGACCCTCAACTCTATCAATTGGTGAAGCAATCAAGCGCTCGATTTCATTAATCAAATGATGGTAGTTAGAAAGCGCACGGATATACAGAATTTGGTTTTGGAACAGAGTGCGCTGTGCATCAAGCATTTCTAAAAAACTAAATCTGCCTAACTCATAGCCTTTATTAACTATGTCGAAAGAACTTCTGGCTCCGGGTAATATTTCGTCATGCAGTATTTTGATCTCGTTCTGTGCCGCTAACAAAGACTCATAGGTTCTTGTAAGTTCAGATCTGAGCCGTAAATCAGTTGCTGCTTGCTCATCGATTGCTTTGCCCATGCGCTGATTTGCAGCTTGCATATTGCCTTGATTCAGATCGAACAGTGGGATAGGTATGGATACATTTACTATGGCTGTTGTCTCATCAGCCTGTGTGTAGCGCCTGACACCAGCACCAATCGTGACATCAGGAATACGGCGTAATCTTTCAATTTCTAATAATGCCTTATGCTGTTCAATATTTTTTATGCTGTGGAGAATGATGGGGTTCTCATGAATGCGTTGTTCTAGTGCTTCAAAGCTTGGTATCTCAACACTTGATTCAAGGTTGCCTAGCACTTTTCTAAATTGAGGGGAGGGATTTCCCCATAGTAACGATAGTTCCTTTCGTGCTGCCACTAGTTCTCGTCGTACTTGTTCTAGCTTAATACCAGTTGTGGATAAAGCTACCTTGGACTTGGTTTCCTCTATAGGGGGAGCTTTACCAGATTCAACGCGCTTAGTAGCTGAGTTCACAACCTTTTGTGCCAGCTGCATGCTTTCCTCTGCAAGCTTTAGCTGTTCTTGTCCTGCCAGCACGTTAGTAAATACATTTGCTACACGAGCAATAAGCTCTAAGCGCTTGGATTCATAATTTTTATCCGCCAGTTCTTGGCCTATCGAGGCGGCATTTATCCGGGCAGAACGTTTTCCACCAAGCTCGATTAATTGACTGAATCGAATCGTTGTAAATTGCGCAGCACGGGTATTAGGGTGGTTATTGGCATTGATATCCTCCGATTCAACAGCTAGTTCTGGGTTTCGATATTTAGCGGCCTGAATTTTTATACCTTCCAATGCGTGTACTTCTTTGGAAAAAGAAGCAAGTTCTGGATTGTTCTGCAACATGAGTTGCACGACGTCGCGCAAGGTGAGATTATTCTTCTCATTAATCTGTGATGAGCTAGGGTGTTCCAAATTCTCTTCAAGGGGTGTGCTAATAGCAGTTCCCTCAGCAATTGCTTGAGGCGAGCAACTTAGTGCCAGAATAAGGAATCCGTCTGGCATCCAGCGCCGGGCAATCACCGACAATAAACTCAAGTTCATAAAAACCTCCACAAACCTAATATATTAGTGCCCGGAGTAATGGTCACAATTTGCATGATGAGTATACTGGGTCTAATGCAGATAAAATGCAGCAAGTACGCTCAGTGGATAACAGTTGACATTATTCTAGGTTAATCTGGCTAACCGAGGCTACGGCCAAATAGTATCCGGCGTAACTTCTAGATCTAGCTCGCGAAAGTATCTTTTGGAGGACGAAGGGGCGGTTTTGAAATGGAGTCAAGGATAAAGTCAGAAATAAATACAGCTAAAATATCTGCTCTGACGGAAGCAGGAACGAGTAGAAGAGCAGTGAAATAAAATGGTTGGTATTGCCCGGAAGCATGAAGGCATAGATGAGTGGCGGCATCCAATTGGCTGCTATCTTTGTCAGAATCATGTTGATGGGCTTTTAGATGTAGCATGGGATCAAGTGAGAGAATAGGGTGTTCGTGATCAAGTTCATGTGCAAACACTTCACCACTAAACGCCCAGCCAAATGCGTTAGTCAGTACGCTAACAAGCATCATAAATATAATGTAGCTTCGAAGATATTTAGCCGTCATATGAATTCAGTATTTAGCAGGATATATTTTTTCCTAATATACCTATTTTCTAATTAATATCATTATCATAGAGCAGCATTGCTGAATATCACCAATTTGTCAAGGTAGTAATGGCACATATTAGAGCCTGCACTATTCCACTAAAGT
>SPBV01000136.1 GCA_004525885.1 Nitrosomonadales bacterium | reverse complement strand
CTCTTATTCATGGGTAGCGAATTTGGACAGAAGCGTGAGTGGCAACATGAGGCAAGCTTGGAATGGCATGTGCTTCAATATCCTCTGCACGAAGGAATTCAACGTTGGGTGGCTGACTTAAACCGCGTCTATCAAGAACAGCCAGCGTTGTACGAAAAAGACTTTACCTCTGACGGTTTCGCATGGGTGGATATTCATAACCGGGAGGAAAGCGTAATAGGATTTTTGCGATATGGAGGACACAAGGAGGATGTCATCCTGGCAGTATGCAACTTCACCCCGGTAACTCGTCATCATTACATGATAGGAGCTCCATGTGGCGGTAAGTGGGAGGAAGTTCTTAACAGTGACGCACATTATTACGGTGGTAGTGGTATAGGAAATTTCGGTCAGATTATGGCGGGTCCCTTGTCTGTTCAGGGTTATTCTAACTCCCTGACACTGACGTTGCCTCCTCTAGCAATACTGGTACTAAAGCCAGTCGGAGCAGAAGGAATACTATGACATCTCATCCCCTTACCCAGATTGGCCGTGCCCGCGCAGTAATTGAGCGAGTTGCTCCCGAAATTAATGGGGGTCGCTTCCCCATCAAGCGAACTGTAGGCGAGGAAGTAATGGTTGAGGCTGACATCTTTGTTGATGGGCACGATAATCTTTGTTGCTTGCTTTTGCACAGACCTGCTGGCTCCAAGACCTGGACCGAAGTGCCTATGGAAACAGTTGGCAACGATCGTTGGCATGCTTGTTTCCATGTTTTCACAGTGGGACGGCACGAATACACTGTAGCTGCCCATGTGGATCACTTTTTGACTTGGCAAAATGATCTTGCTCGACGGTTAGAGGCTGAAGATATCATTGTCGCCCTCAAGGTTGGTGCTTCGTTAGTTGCTGCTGCTGCAGGCCGTGCAGATGGTAGTGACTCACGTAAACTAAAGGAGTTGGTTGTCAAACTTGGTAGCGCTGCTACGCCTGAGGCGGGACGGATAATAGCCCAGAGCGATAGCCTTACCATGCTCATGGCTGCACATGGTGATCGACTCTTTAACACCGAATACGATCGTGTCTTAGAGGTAGTGGTTGACATCAAGCAAGCGAGATTCTCCACCTGGTATGAGCTTTTTCCTCGCTCTTGCCTTGTTAAAGATATGACTCACGGCAATTTCAATCAGGTTATTAAACGACTGCCAGATATCGCAGCCATGGGTTTTGATGTGCTCTATTTGCCACCCATTCACCCAATTGGCAACACTTTTCGCAAGGGCCCCAACAACAACCTCGTATCCGGGCCGGACGATACCGGTAGTCCCTGGGCCATTGGTTCTGCCGAAGGCGGCCATCGCGCCATTTACTCTAAACTGGGTAGCGCCAAGGATTTTCGTCGGCTGGTGATGGAGGCCCGTAAGCTTGGTATCGAGGTTGCATTGGATATTGCTTTCCAGTGTTCGCCGGACCATCCCTACGTGACACAGCACCCTGAGTGGTTCTGTCATCGCCCAGATGGCAGCATCCAATACGCGGAGAATCCACCCAAAAAATATCAGGACATCTATCCTTTCGATTTTGAGTGTGAGGATTGGAAGATGCTGTGGAATGAACTAAAGGGTGTGGTAGACCACTGGATCAGTGAGGGTGTACGCATTTTCCGTGTAGACAATCCGCACACTAAGCCTTTCCACTTTTGGGAGTGGCTGATCAATAGCGTTAAAGTCGTACACCCGGATACCATTTTTCTTGCTGAGGCGTTTACGCGGCCAAAGGTAATGCACCGTTTGGCGAAGCTGGGTTTCACCCAGTCCTATACCTATTTTACCTGGCGGAATACCAAGCAGGAGCTGACGGACTATTTTACTGAGCTTACCAAAGACAAGTCTCGCGAGTATTTCCTGCCCAACCTCTGGCCCAATACTCCGGACATTCTACCTGAGTTCTTGCAGCACAACGGACGTCCCGGTTTCCTGCTACGGGTAGCACTTGCAGCAACTCTGGGTGCTAACTATGGGATCTATGGCCCAGCCTACGAGCTGATGGAAGATAAGGCGATCGAGCTGGGTAGTGAGGAGTATTTGAATTCGGAGAAATATCAGATAAGAAATTGGGATCTTAAACAGCTAGATAGTCTGCGCGACTTTATTGCCTCTCTCAACCGCATACGCCGCGAGAACCATGCTTTGCAGTCGGATTGGAGTTTGCGTTTTCATGTGATCGATAATCCTCTCATGATCTGCTACAGTAAAAAGCTCGAAAACGATATTCTGATCATGGTTGCAAACCTTGATATGCACAATGCCCAATCCGGATGGATTGAATTGCCCCTTGCCGAGCTGGATTTACCCTTCGATCGGCCTTATCAAGCGCATGATTTGCTTTCAGATGCCCGCTTTTGGTGGCAAGGAACACATAATTTTGTTCGTCTTGATCCGCAGGTCTCGCCAATGCACATCTTACGTCTTCGTAGCCGTTTGCGCAGCGAGCGTGATATTGATAACTTTCTTTAAGTGTAAATATGGTAGACAAGAATAACAACGGCAATAACGATAACCAATTTCCTTCTTCTGCCCATCTTAACTGGATGAACGACCCGCTTTGGTACAAGGACGCTATCATTTACGAAATACATGTCAAAGCGTTTTACGATAGTAATAATGACGGAATCGGTGACTTCAAGGGATTGACTGAAAAACTAGATTATTTGCAGGATCTTGGCGTGAACACCCTGTGGTTACTACCATTCTATCCCTCTCCGTTCAAGGATGATGGCTACGATATTTCAGATTATCATAACATACATCCAGAGTATGGCACTCGTAGCGACGTGCGGAATTTCATCCGCGAGGCTCACCGACGTGGTCTGAAAATTATCACTGAGCTGGTGATCAATCACACTTCTGATCAGCACCCTTGGTTCCAGGCGGCGCGTCGTGCTCCTCCTGGTTCAAAGAAACGTGATTTCTATCTCTGGTCAAAAACAGACAAGAAATTTCCCGATACACGCATCATATTTACCGACTCAGAAAAATCTAACTGGGCTTGGGATGAAGTGGCGGGCGCTTACTACTGGCATCGTTTTTTCTCTCATCAGCCTGATCTAAATCATAACAACCCTGAGGTGGTTAAGGCGGTGATTAGAATCATGTGTTTCTGGCTGGATCTTGGTATAGATGGTTTGCGCCTTGATGCAATTCCTTATTTATGTGTTCGTGAAGGCACGGATAACGAGAATCTGACAGAGACTCATGCGGTCATCAAGCAAATGCGTGCTGCAATTGATCGTCGATATAAGAATCGTATGCTACTAGCCGAAGCCAATCAATGGCCTGAGGACGTACGAGAGTATTTCGGGGATGGCGACGAATGCCATATGGCTTATCACTTCCCGCTTATGCCGCGCATATTCATGGCGGTTGCTCAGGAGGATCGTCATCCTGTTGTCGAGATCATGCATCAGACTCCCGATATACCAGGAAACTGTCAGTGGGCCATTTTTTTGCGTAATCACGATGAACTGACACTTGAAATGGTCACAAAGCGCGAGCGTGATTACATGAATGAGATGTATGCCATTGACCCACGCATGCGAGTCAATGTAGGAATTCGCCGTCGCCTAGCACCGCTTATGGAAAATAATCGCGATAAGATCGAACTGGTAACATTTCTTATCATGACATTGCCGGGTTCACCCATTATTTATTATGGTGACGAAATTGGAATGGGTGACAATATTTATTTAACTGATCGTGATAGCGTTCGAACCCCTATGCAGTGGAGTCCTGATCGCAACGCTGGTTTTTCCAATGTAGACCCGCAAAGACTCTATCTGCCTCCGAATATGGACCCGAGCTACGGCTACCAATCTGTCAATGTCGAAGCCCAGGCGCGCAACCCTTCTTCATTACTAAATTGGACCAAACGCCTCATTGCCGTGCGTAACAACTACAAGGCCTTCGGCCGCGGATCCATAAAATTCCTAGAACCAGGCAATCGCAAGATCCTTTCCTACGTACTCGAGTGGGAGCATGAGAAGCTGCTGTGCGTGGTAAATTTATCATGTACATCCCAGCCTGTAGAGCTAGACCTTTCTATTTATAAGAGCCGGGTTCCTGTTGAATTACTTGGGAACGTCGCCTTTCCGCCCATTGGTCACCTACCTTATTTGCTAACTCTCAAGGGTTACGGTACCTACAGTTTTCGCCTTGCTACTGATGTCGAAGTTCCTTACTGGCACGAGGAGCGTTTGGCGCGACCGGCTCTACCAGTACTGGTACTTACTGATGGCTGGTTTACTTTGTCAGGAGGCAAGAAAGCTAGTGCCACCACCGTTCGTGGCGCCATCTCTGCAACTACTAAAGAGCGCTTCCAGAACAGTATACTGGTACCCTACCTTGCGACCAAGCGGTGGTTCGCTGCTAAGGGTTATCGCATTTCTCACATCGATCTAACAGAACAAGATGAGTGGAATACAAATGAAGGGAGTTGGCTGCTCACGATTATCGAGGTGCATTTTGCCGACATTATACCATCTCAGCTCTACTTTCTCCCTTTATCGATATGTTGGGAAGAGGAGGCTGGCGAGGAAAAAATTCATGCATTAGGATCATGGACTCTGGCAAAAGTAAGGCAGAAAGACAGAATCGGTGTACTTTACGGCGCGTTTGGTGATGCCCTCTTCTGCCGTGCTCTGGTTCAGGGGATTGGTAAAAATATCGATCTTCCCTTTGGTGGAGGAAAGATTAAGTTCCGCGCTTCTTCAGTGTTTGATAAAGTGGCCGATGGCATTGATGCGGATGTGCGTCATCCTGCACTCGAACAGAGTAATACGGCTGTCTATTTCGAAAACAGGCTTTTTCTAAAAGGCTACCGTCGCCTACAGCTTGGCACTAATCCAGAGGTGGAGGTGGGATGTTTTCTTACCGAACACTCATTCTCGCATGCTGTTCCTGTTGCTGGATATGTGGAATTAAACCGTGCTGATGGTCAAAAGATAACATTGACATTACTGCAATCCTATGTAGAGAATCAGGGAATAGGTTGGAATTTTGTTTTGGATTATCT
>SPBV01000105.1 GCA_004525885.1 Nitrosomonadales bacterium | reverse complement strand
TTATCAGACTGGTACTGGCCGAGTTTATGCTTTAGATAAACATCTCAAGAATGGGTGGCGGAGAACGCAAAGATAGTAATATTAATGTTCTACTATTTGTATCGTAGAACAAAGGCGAGCCAAAAATAAGTGTCCCCACTAAATATCTGGGAGTATGGATAAAAAAATGAAAGCAGTTTTATGCAAACAATGGGGGCCTCCTGAAAGCCTCGTAGTTGAAAATATCCCCACACTCAAGGCTGAGAATGCACATGTAATTGTTAGTGTAAAAGCTTGTGGCGTCAATTTTCCAGATACTTTAATTATTCAGGGCAAGTATCAATATAAACCTGATTTGCCATTTTCGCCTGGAACTGAAGTTGCTGGCGTAGTTAAGGAGTTGGGACAGGGTGTCAGTGGTGTTGCAGTCGGAGACCGTGTTTTTGCTTTTATTAGATGGGGAGGATTTTCCGAAGAAGTGTCAGTGCCTATAGATAAGATTTTTCATATGCCTGAGGGGATGGGGTTTGAAACTGCCTCAGCTTTCATCATGACATACGGAACTTCCTATTATGCGCTTAAACATAGAGCTCAACTTAAGCCAGGAGAAACACTACTAGTACTCGGAGCTGCCGGTGGAGTGGGGCTTGCAGCAGTAGAGCTTGGAAAAATAATGGGCGCACGTGTTATCGCTTCGGCTTCAACTGACGACAAGCTAGCGGTGTGCAAAGAATATGGTGCAGACGAATTAATCAATTATTCTACTCAGAATTTTCGTTCGATCATTAGTGAAATTACAAATGGTCAAGGAGTAGATGTTGTCTGCGACCCTGTCGGAGGGAGGCTCACTGAGCAGGCATTGCGTTCTACTGGTTGGAAAGGGAGACTCCTGGTAATGGGCTTTGCGAGCGGCGAAATTCCTAAGATTCCGCTAAATCTTCCACTGCTCAAGGGCAGCTCTATTGTTGGAGTATTCTGGAGTGATTTCATCCGACGAGAAAAAGAAATCTACACTTATATATTGCAAGATTTAATAGCATTGTTTGTGCAAGGCAAGCTAAAGCCACTAGTTTCGAAAACTTATCCATTAGAGCAGGCAGCCCTAGCTCTCAATGACATAATGCAACGCAGAGTAATGGGGAAAATTGTACTAGTAACGTAAGGATATAAAAGCACCCTATTTAAGATTCTTGTTTCTGGATTTAACTAGTTTGTCTGGTTCTCTATTAGCCAAAACAATCATCCACACCCCAGCTAGAATCATTGGCAGTGAAAGCCATTGACCCATGCTGACACCAAGCGTAAGCACACCCATGAAGCCATCTTCCGGTTCACGGAAGAATTCCGCAACTGAGCGAAATATACCATAGCCGATCAAGAAAATTCCCGAGACCGCACCAACTGGTTTTGGTTTTTCTGAATAAACCCATAACAAAACAAAGAATACCACCCCTTCAAGTGCAAACTCATAAAGTTGGGAAGGGTGGCGAGGGAGTGTATCCACATTTGGAAATACCATTCCCCAGGATACGTCGGTGGGCCGTCCCCATAGCTCAGCATTGATAAAATTACCGATACGACCAGCGCCTAGTCCTAGCGGTACTAGTGGAGCAATGAAATCTGTGACGGCCAACCATTGCAATTTATACTTGTGTGCCATTAGAGCCATTGCAGTAATTACACCTAGGAATCCTCCGTGGAATGACATACCGCCTTTCCAAACTGCAAAAATTTCTAGTGGTTGGTGTAAATAGTAACCGAACTGATAAAACAGCACGTGACCCAGACGACCCCCAAGTATTACTCCGAGCATGCCATAAAATAGTAGATCATCAAGTACTGCGTTATTTAAGGTTGCTTGCGGATTACGCTTGATGCGATAACGTCCCAATAGTATAAATAGCCCAAATCCGAGTAGATACATCAGCCCGTACCAGCGAATAGAAAGAGGCCCGAGATAGATAGCGACAGGATCAAACTGTGGATGAACAAACATAGGTCTCAGCTTTATTTACTGTAAAATATAGATTATACGGCAAGCGTGTTCTCCACAAGGCTAAACACAAAAAAGAGAGAATTTGCGGCCAAGAATTTCTTATATTATCTAGGAGAAGTCATGTCATACAATAAGCGCAGCCAAGTCATTACCCAAGGTGCGCAGCGTTCCCCAAATCGAGCCATGCTGAGGGCTGTGGGTTTTGGCGATAAAGATTTTAACAAGCCCATAGTAGGTGTAGCTAACGGATTTTCTACCATCACGCCTTGCAATATGGGATTAAACGAGTTGGCTAGAGATGCTGAAGATGCATTGAAGAAGGCTGGTGCAATGCCACAAATATTTGGCACCATTACCGTATCCGATGGCATTTCGATGGGAACAGAGGGAATGAAATATTCACTGGTATCTCGCGAAGTTATTGCGGATTCCATTGAAACTGCAGTACAGGCAGAGAGCATGGATGGTGTGATCACTATTGGTGGTTGTGACAAGAACATGCCAGGTGCAATGATTGCAATCGCACGGATGAATATTCCATCTATTTTCGTTTATGGCGGCACGATTAAACCCGGCCATTATAAAGGGCGTGACCTAACTATTGTCAGTGCTTTTGAAGCAGTAGGACAGTACATTGCACATAATATAGATGAGAAAGAATTGCTTGAAGTGGAACGTCACGCCTGTCCCGGCGCTGGTTCCTGTGGAGGTATGTTTACTGCTAACACCATGTCATCTGCATTTGAAGCGATGGGAATGAGTCTGCCTTACTCTTCAACTATGGCGGCGACGGATAAAGAAAAGCGTAAGAGCGCTATTCGTTCTGCAGAAGTGTTAGTCAACGCGATTAAGAATCAAATTTTGCCACGTGACATCATTACCAGGAAATCCATCGAAAATGTTATCGCCGTTATCATGGCAGTGGGCGGTTCGACAAATGCAGTACTACATTTTCTTGCAATTGCCCATGCAGCGGAGGTGGAACTTACAATTGATGATTTTGAGCGCATACGCGGCAAGGTGCCGGTGTTGTGTGACTTAAAACCTTCTGGACGTTATGTCGCCACCGACTTACATACTGCAGGCGGCATCCCACAAGTAATGAAAATATTGCTTGCGCATGATCTACTACATGGAGGTTGCCTGACCATTAGTGGTCAGACTATTTCCGAGGTATTAAAGGACATTCCCATAGCTCCTAGTAAGAATCAGGATGTTATAAGGCAATGGGATAACCCCATGTATGAGCAGGGACACCTTGCCATCCTTAAAGGCAATCTCTCTACCGAGGGTTGCGTAGCGAAAATTGCCGGAGTAAAAAATCTAAAAATCACAGGGCCAGCAAAGGTATTTGAATCGGAAGAAAGTTGTATGGCTGCCATAGTGGCGCGCAAAATTAAACCTGGGGACGTAGTAGTAATACGCTATGAAGGTCCAAAGGGTGGACCAGGTATGCGTGAAATGCTCTCACCTACTTCAGCTCTTATTGGTGAGGGACTAGGAGATTCTGTAGGACTTATCACCGACGGGCGTTTTTCAGGTGGCACCTATGGCATGGTAGTTGGCCATGTTGCACCCGAAGCTTTTGTCGGCGGGGTCATTGCACTAGTGCACGAGGGGGACTCAATCACAATAGATGCAGAAAACAGACTGCTACAGCTAAATGTTTCTGAGGAAGAAATTTCTTGTCGCCGTACAAAATGGCAACCCCCTAAGCCGCGCTATACGCGGGGGGTGCTAGCAAAATATGCAAAGCTAGTTTCCACTGCTAGTATAGGCGCAATAACGGACTAACCGTGGCTTACAATATTCTAAGCCGTGCCTAATCATCTCATCAACGAAACTAGCCCTTATCTTCTACAGCATGCTTACAACCCTGTAGACTGGTATCCATGGTGTGATGAGGCGCTAGCATTGGCTCGCACAGAGAATAAGGCCATACTTCTTTCTATCGGCTATTCGGCTTGTCACTGGTGCCATGTCATGGCGCATGAATCTTTTGAGGATGTAGAAGTTGCTGCCGTGATGAATCAATTTTTTGTCAACATTAAGGTTGACCGAGAAGAACGCCCCGACCTTGATCAGATTTATCAGACAGCTCACCACATGCTGACCCAACGTAACGGTGGCTGGCCGCTAACTTTGTTTCTAACTCCTGACCAAAAACCATTCTTTGGTGGAACGTATTTTCCTAAAATTTCACGACATGGTCTGCCAAGTTTTCTAGACTTGCTACCTCGTGTTGCCGAAGCTTACTATGCTCGTGGTGTAGAGATAAAGCAACAGAGCGTCTCAATGTTGGAATCATTTGCAAATATGCTTCCATTAAGAAATTCATCTGTGCCTGTATTTTCAGATCAACCCTTACATCAGGCGCTGATTGAGTTAAAGGAAAGATTCGATTCCGAATATGGTGGATTTGGGAATGCACCAAAATTTCCTCATTCGGCAGAACTTGAATTCTGTTTGCGCCGTTACATAGTTACAAATGATAAACAGGCTCTTCAGATAGCGTCACATACACTTGAGAAAATGGCAAAAGGTGGAATCTATGATCAGCTAGGAGGTGGTTTCTGCCGTTATAGTACAGATCAGCACTGGAGAATTCCGCACTTTGAAAAAATGCTTTATGACAATGGACCGTTACTACGAATTTATGCTGAAGCCTGGTTAATTACTGGAAACCCATTATTTAAAAGAATTACGGAGGAAACCGCAAAATGGGTATTACGCGAAATGCAGTCATCAGAAGATCCAGGCGGCGGCTACTATTCAACGCTTGATGCAGATTCAGAAGATGAAGAAGGGAAGATTTATGTGTGGGATCGAGATCAGATAATAAATATTTTATCTCCAGAGGAATATGCTGTAGTTGCACATTATTATGGTCTATTGCAATCCCCTAATTTTGAGAGTAAATATTGGAATCTAGAAATCATTCAACAGCTTGAAAAAGTAGCCAAGGATGTAGGTATTAGTGAGAACGAGGCACAGGAAAGGCTTGTATCGGCAAGCAGAAAACTTCTAACTGAGCGAGAATCACGCGTACACCCAAGCCGTGACGAGAAAATTCTAACTAGTTGGAACGGGCTAATGATCAAGGGTATGGCTCGTGCAGGACGTATTTTAGGACACAACGAGTGGATAAATTCAGCTGCTCTTGCAGTAGATTTCATTCGCTCCACCTTATGGAGTAATGGGCGCCTGTTGGCAACCTATAAAAGCGGAAACGCACATCTCAACGCTTATCTTGATGATTACGCATTTATGTTGGATGGTTTGCTAGAGTTAATGCAAGCAGAATTTCGTCAATCTGACTTAGATTTTTCCCTAGAGCTAGCTGAAGTATTATTAGAGAAATTTGAAAGCAAGAAAACAGGGGGATTCTTTTTCACTAGCCACGATCACGAGAAACTAATACATCGCCCTATGCTAGGCCATGACAACGCTACACCTTCTGGCAATGGCGTGGCGGCGTATGCCTTGCAGCGGCTTGGCTATCTTGTTGGTGAACCTCGTTATTTGCAAGCAGCAGAGAATGTAGTGAACGTGTTTTATCCTGCTGTGTCACTTCATACCAGTTCTTATTGCAGCATATTGATGACATTGGAGGAAATGCTTGTCCCACCAAAAATAGTTATTCTTCGTGGCCAAGAATCGGCCCTTACAGAATGGCGGAATGCACTACAAAATAGCTCGCCCTACACCCTTATATTTTCTTTGCCAGCAGAATCTGTCGGCTTGCCACCCAGTTTAAATAAACCTTGCCCAAATGATAAACCTGTCAACGCATGGGTCTGTCAGGGCGTTGTATGCCACCCAGAGATTTCAGATTTGCAGGAATTGCAACAAGCTTGCAAATTTCAGGGTAAAATGTGAACTTCTTTATCAATTTAGTAGGAGTAAGTAACTATGAAAGCTGTCTGGACGGGAATAGTTGCAGCATCAGCGTTTTTACTGATCGGTGTTGCGCAAGCAGACCAAGGATTAGCCCAAAGCAGTGGATGTATGGCTTGTCACACGGTTGACAAGAAATTGGTTGGGCCCGGATTTAAGGATGTAGCCGCTAAGTACAAGGGTGACGCTACTGCCGCAGCTAGTTTGGCTGGAAAGGTCAAGAATGGAACCAAGGGTACTTGGGGTCCGATTCCTATGCCAGCAAATGCAAGCGTTAGTGATGAAAATGTTAAAAAATTGGTAACTTGGATTCTATCTCTTAAGTAAACTAGGGTTACATCAAAAAAAGCCGACGCGTTATTGTGTCGGCTTTTTATTTTCTATACACCGAGAATTAGAGCAAAGCATTATTTGCTATGTTATTAAGTTCCACTTTAATTTCTAAATAAATCCAACATAGAATTATGGGTTGGTTCCTAACAAATCTAGTGAGTGC
>SPBV01000307.1 GCA_004525885.1 Nitrosomonadales bacterium | reverse complement strand
GAACTTGCATCATCTAATAATGTATTTGTATTTCCTGCTAGCTTAATTGGTGGAGTAGCAGTTGATTTGTTTGTAGGTAAAGCTTCTATATCTAATGTTGTAATTTTGGATATTGGAGAACTTGTATCCTGAGTTACTTTGCTTTCTGCAGAATTAATAGCAGAATCATCGGTTGTGCCAGCTAAAGTTGGGAATGTTAGCCCTAGGAGAGCAGCGCCTAAAAGAGATTTAAATAACCATCCGGATACATTTGTCGTGTCAAGTGTCCTTGCCTGAACACTAGTAGTTATAAACTGATAAGTTAGGCAATTGGGATGACTCATGGATATAGTTCCTGTGGGTTTATGGTTTTTTAAGATGGCAAGGATCGTTCGAAACGCAATAAACATCTTATGATGAGTCCATCTTCTACACGCATTTATTTTTTAAAATAATCGTAATAAAAGTATTTCGGAGCTCTACTGCTGTAATAAACTTGAATTACTCTTTATATTTTGCCATAGATGCATGTGTGCATCAACAATAATTTACTTGAATAGCTTACTGTAAGCCATTATTAACGGCGTGGTTATATAGAAACCTTTTCTATCTTTAAGATAAATATTGTAACTAAAACTTATGCGCTACCATTTCAGGGGTTATCAAATTGAAAAATTAAATCTCCATTTCTACTAACGTAGACTACCCAGAATCATCCCGTTACATTTTGATCTAGGTCAAATTCTCAATTAATTATTTATGTAATTAAGATTCAACAGCAATGATAGGAAAATAAAAGGAATGTCTAGGAAACTGATAGCATCAAATTTAATATCTAAGTCTCTATTATTGGTAAAAAAATCTTTACGGTAGCTGTATGTAATGTCTTAGATTGTTTGTTCTGACACCCATAACTAGGCCTAGCTTTGTTTTTTATTTTTTGATTTTGTTCTGCTTGTCCATAAAATGATTACTTGCAGCTATAAAGCTACGAAACTCACGCTCCATTGTAGCTTGTAATTGTGAGTATTGGTTATTGAAAATATTTTGTGATTGTTCCATTTGACGTGCCTTGTATAATAACTGGCTCTGAATTCGTTCATTGTATGGTGATGCAGAAAATGCTTTAGCAGCTAGAGTAATCTCGTGAACTTTTTGATCAAATTGGCTAAATAGTTTGGCTACGTTATTGGCGGCATCGATAAAGCGACGTTGATGTAATTCCATCGTTTTAATATCTGTTAGCGGTTGGCCTATGGAACTATAAAGCTGTGTAGGCAAGCCACTTTCTTTTGAAATCACTTCTGGATTGGCTCTAGATATATTGGATCCAAGTATAAGTACTGCAAAACAGATCATTTGGATTGATGAGATTTTTTTACCGTATATCATGGATAAGACCCCATATATATTTATATATTAAGCGAGTATTGTACTAATCACGTGCTACCTATGCGCTATCGAATAATAATAAATTGTACCAAGATTTAAAAAGAAATATTTTGAATGAGCCTATTTTATAGTAAAGGATATGTAATACTGTAATTTATTAAAAATACTAAGTAATCATTTTAGATGAGCAATTAAAGATTTTGACAAAATTTAGTTCTCTTATTATTTTTATATTTTACTATTGATAAAGAGCCATTTAAGAGTGTGAGTATGGATAAATTGCATGACATAGAGGTACCATTCGTATTATTCAGATATTTCACAAATGACCCAAGGTAAATTTATCACCCTCGAAGGCATTGACGGCGCAGGCAAAAGCACGCATCTCTCTTGGCTAAAGAGTCTTTTGGAGGGCATAGGGAAGAAGGTTGTGGTAACGCATGAACCTGGTGGAACACCATTAGGTGAGAAATTGCGTGCTCTTGTGCTTGATAATAGCCTAACGATGCATCCTGAAACTGAGGCATTATTAATGTTTGCAGCACGACGAGAACATTTAGACAAGTTGATATTGCCAACTCTAGATCAGGGAGACTGGGTTATTTCAGATCGTTTTACTGACGCTAGTTTTGCTTATCAAGGCGGGGGAAGGGGATTATTAGCTAATAAACTTTATGATTTAGAGCTTTGGGTGCAAGGAACATTTCAACCTGATCTCACGTTTTACTTCGATGTAACAAGCGAACTGGGAAGGAAGCGCTTAAATAATAGGATGGAAGGCACCGAGTCTTTCGATCGTTTTGAAAAGGAAAAGGGTGAATTCTTTGACCGGGTCCGAGGAGCTTATCTTAAAAGAGCGCATGAATTTTCTCATCGAATTCTAATAATTGATTCAAGTCAGTCAGTAGAAGATATTAAACTAAAACTTAAGAATATTATTCTATCTATT
>SPBV01000175.1 GCA_004525885.1 Nitrosomonadales bacterium | reverse complement strand
TGGGATCGCGACACTTACTAATCGATCTAAAAACTCATACATAAGCACACGGCGTAACGTTACCATACAGCCTACCGGATAACCTTCACGAACCTTGAATGTAGCTATGGATTTTTTTGCCTTGGTTACTACCGGTTTTTGCCCGGAAATTTTCACCATATCACTGACTGCATTATCCATGATTTTTTTGTCAGCCACTGCCTCACCAACACCCATATTGAGCGTAATCTTAGTAATTCGAGGCACTTCCATCACAGACTTGTAGGAAAACTGCTCCATCAAGTTCTTGGTTACTGTGTCACGATAAAATTCCTGCAAACGGGCCATATTTTCTCTTACTACCTTTCTCAGATATCTACTAATTCGCCGTTAGATTTGAAATAACGCACTTTACGTTTATCTTCGAGTATCTTAAACCCAACTCTATCAGCTTTTTTTGTAGCAGTATTAAAAATCGCAACATTCGAAACCTGTATTGGTTTTTCCATCTCAATTATACCGCCAGTTATTCCTTTATTTGGATCTGGTTTCGCGTGTTTTTTTACTTTATTCACACCCTCAACCACAACCAAAGAAGCACTTTTCACTCGCAGCACTGTTCCGCGCTTGCCTCTATCTTTACCAGTTATGACGATCACATCATCACCTTTTTTAATTTTTTTCATGCTGACTCCTTACTCCACGCTTAAAGAACTTCTGGTGCAAGCGATACAATCTTCATGAAACGTGCATTACGTAATTCGCGCGTCACTGGACCAAAAATACGTGTACCGATAGGCTCCAATTTAGCATTTAATAATACTGCTGCATTTTTATCGAACTTTATTAGAGAACCGTCAGGACGTCGCACACCTTTAACAGTACGCACTACTATAGCGCTGTATATCTCTCCTTTTTTTACACGACCTCGCGGTGCAACATCCTTAATGCTTACCTTAATAATATCTCCTATACCAGCATATCTGCGCTTGGATCCACCCAATACCTTAATGCACATTACGGCGCGCGCGCCAGTATTGTCTGCGACTTGCAAAATAGATTGCATTTGGATCATTTTTTCTCACTTTCTCCAACTTTTCCCACACTGAACCTTACAATGTATGGATAGTTTTGGATCCCGTTCGGGTGTGTGCTACTGCAAGATGTTTATTAGCAGAGCGTAACTAAAAAAATAAATATATGTCATATCTAGAAACTCTGAGCGATATGATTATACTGTTATGCTACAAAAGAAACAAGCTAAAATATCATCCTGAAAATGAAATATCGTAACTTGATTTAATTAGATCTTGTTCTCTTTTTTTACTGGTTTAACCACACTCCAGGCCTTGGTTTTGGAAAGAGGGCGGCATTCTTTGATTGTCACCAAATCACCCAGATGAAATTCATTATTTTCATCATGCGCATGGTATTTTTTTGAACGAACCATAATCTTACCGTAGAGTGGATGCTTAACTTTACGCTCAACTAGCACTGTAATGGTTTTATCCATCTTATCACTCGTTACTTTACCGTCGAGAGTACGACTTGAATTAGCTTGGCTCATGACTGTTTCACTTTTTGACAGAGTATAGTTCTTATACGCGCAATATCACGACGCACATTACGTAATTGATTAGTATTACCTAATTGCTGGGTTGCATGTTGCATTCGCAAACTAAATTGCACCCTTAACATTTCCAATATCTCCTTCTGCAGCTCTACTTGGGTTTTAGCCCTTAATTCATCTGCTTTCATGATTAACCGCCTAGTTGTCTAGTAACAAATGTAGTCCGTATTGGTAGTTTTGCTGCAGCTAGACGAAACGCTTCCCTTGCCAACACTTCATCAACACCATCCATCTCATATAACATCTTACCTGGCTGAATCTCAGCCACATAATATTCAGGGTTACCCTTGCCACCACCCATACGTACCTCCGCTGGTTTATGAGAAATGGGTTTATCAGGAAAAATACGGATTCTAATTTGACCCCCACGCTTTACATGGCGGGTCATGGCACGACGAGCAGCTTCAATCTGACGCGCCGTCAAACGACCTCGACTTATTGCCTTGAGGCCATATTCCCCGAAACTAACTTTTGTACCACGAGTAGCAATCCCTTTATTGCGACCTTTTTGCTGTTTTCGGTACTTTGTTCTGGCTGGCTGCTGCATATTTAGCTCCTGGCTTCTTTACTGTTTTTTAGTAGTAGACTTGGCTGCAACAGCAGGCTTGGCGGAAGACTTTGTAGCCGCCTTAATTGTTTTTTCAACCGCTTTGACAGGACCTTTGGTAATTATCTTAGCACTATCCTTCTCCTTGCTAGCTGTTGTTTTATCCTTAATTTTCTCAGCTGGCTTATCCACCACTACGATTCTGGTTTTAGCAGTTTTACGCACAGTCTTATTACCTGGCTTGACCGCCGCTGCAACTTTGGGTTTTTTATTATCTAGTCTACCCGCCGGGTGCTTTTTTTTCAGTTCTCCCTCTGATTCTGGCGATTGGTCTGTGGGGGCAATAATTACTGCAGGCTGCTCGCTACGACCCATCGTCTCACCTTTAAATACCCATACTTTGATACCGATCGACCCAAAAGTAGTCTGGGCTACCGACGTACCATAATCTACATCGGCACGTAACGTGTGAAGCGGGACACGACCTTCACGGTACCACTCAGAACGCGCAATTTCAATACCATTTAATCGCCCTGCGCTCATGATTTTTATACCTTGCGCACCCAAACGCATAGCGTTCTGTATAGCACGCTTCATAGCGCGACGAAACATGATACGCTTTTCTAGTTGCTGCCCAATATTATCAGCAATCAGTTGTGCATCAATTTCAGGCTTTCGGATTTCTTCTATATTCACATGAACTGGAACACCCATTTGCTTTTGTAGTTCTGCACGAAGAGCCTCAATATCTTCTCCCTTTTTGCCAATTACAATACCGGGACGTGAAGTATAAATAGTGAAGCGAGCATTTTTAGATGGGCGTTCAATAGTTATACGGCCAACAGACGCGTGCGCAAGCTTTTTCTTCAGATATTCTCTCACTCTGATATCTTCTTGCAACATTATTGGAAAATTTTTGCTGTTAGCATACCACTTTGATGACCAGTTCTTCAGTACTGAAAGACGAAAACCTGTTGGATGTATTTTTTGTCCCATAATATCCCTGTGTACCCTTATTTTCGGTCGCCTACTTTGTCACCAACGGTTAGAAAGATATGGCATGTTGGCTTAACAATACGGTTGCCACGGCCTTTTGCGCGAGCGCTAGTCCGTTTCATTGATGGTCCACGATCAACATATATAGTTGATATTTTTAGTTCGTCTATATCTGCGCCATCGTTATGCTCAGCATTAGCAATGGCAGACTCTAGCAATTTACGTATGATGACTGCACCTTTTTTAGGACTAAAAGCCAGAAGATTTAGTGCCCGATCAACTGGTAAACCACGAACCTGATCTGCTACCAATCGTCCCTTTTGTTCAGATAATCGTACCCCGCGTAATACTGCAGATGTTTGCATATATCAACTACTCCTATTTCCTGACTACTTTCTTATCGCCGGAATGCCCTTTGAAAGTACGGGTATGAGAAAACTCACCAAGTTTATGCCCCACCATATTCTCAGTAACATAGACTGGAATATGCTGCCTACCATTATGTACCGCAAAGGTAAGGCCGATAAAATCAGGCAAAACAGTAGATCGACGCGACCAGGTTTTAATTGGACGCCTATCATTACTTGCACGTGCAGTCTCTACTTTTGCTTTCAAATGTAAATCAACAAACGGGCCTTTTTTTATGGAACGAGCCATGATTCTTTATCCCTTGTTTTTGTTCGAATAACGACGACGTATAATCATACCATCAGTACGCTTATTGGCACGGGTGCGATAACCCTTCGCCGGAGTCCCCCACGGACTAACTGGGTGGCGTCCAGCCGAAGTCTTGCCCTCGCCACCCCCATGCGGATGATCTACTGGGTTCATCACCACACCACGCACTGTAGGGCGAATACCGCGCCATCGCTGTGCGCCCGCCTTACCAATGGATCTAAGATTATTTTCTTCATTGCCAACTACTCCAATTGTTG
>SPBV01000159.1 GCA_004525885.1 Nitrosomonadales bacterium | reverse complement strand
TGGCTAGCCCATGAAATATAGTAAAAAATATTCAAGTTGTTGTTGTAGATTAATATTTTGTTAGATTTACTTCTAGATACAGTTTTTTAACAAAATATTATCTATATAACTTACCTTAGGATGGAATGCTTAGGTTATGCATGCTAGGCTGAATGTCTATTTTAGTTAAGATTTTGGAGGCAGGACTATAAATTGTAAGATTATGACGGAAATAACAAGAATGGCTATTAGAACATACCTATCTGAAGCTAGTTCTTTAAGGATTACCAAGGTTCTATCCCAACCGTATAGCAAGATCAATACCAACATTGACCAAGGAAAAAAAACTGTAATCAGAAGCGCAGGTAAAATCTTTCTCCACACGTTTTAGTAACTCCTATAATCCAAAGGGGAAACAATATATGACCACTAGGAGAGATCTTCTTCACTGTCCATTAGCTCAGATTCATAAAATGTAGCCTTCCAAATTCTATTTTGATACATAACACCAACTTCATATGTATTTTCGTCTAAAGAGACCTTAATACAATTTTCAATAATTCCTTGCATTTTAATTGGAATAACAAAAACTATCTGTGATAACTCAAACTTGCAATCACTCATCCCAGCCTCCGCTTCTTGCACTCTTATTCTTTTAATAAAACCCGTGGTTCCATCGGTATTTTATACTTTAATAAAGTTGTAATTTATATTGGATGTCGATGACTCGTGATTATCAAAACAGGAAAAATATTAACTATTCTTTAAAATAGGCCAGCAGAAGATGAATTAATAGCGCTCATAAGCACATATTCCTTTTAATGCTACATTCAAGTTAATTGTTATCTAGTGAGGTTTTTTACTTGGTTTTATCTGGTAAGGTTGTTTTTTGTTCATTAATTTCTACTTGGAAAAAGATTTCATCTTGTTTAATCATTCCTAATTCACTCCGGGCGCGTTCCTCAATAGCATCCGAACCCTGCTTGAGATCCTGCACCTCTGCATCCAAGGCGGTATTACGAATCTTGTGCTTCTGATTGGTTTCACGTTGCAAAATTATTTTTTGGTCAACTTCCCATACCCTGTGCCAGCTACCTTTACCCAGCCATAATGGATACTGCAACAGGATTATCAGGGCAAATAATATGAATCCTAATGCCCTCATTATTTTATCTGATAAAAGGCTCCCCGTCCGGCATAGTTGGCAGAGTCGCCGAGGTCTTCCTCTATACGAAGCAGCTGATTGTATTTAGCCAGACGATCAGAGCGAGAAAGTGAACCAGTTTTGATTTGTAAAGCATTGGTAGCTACAGCAATATCTGCAATAGTAGTATCTTCAGTTTCCCCTGAACGGTGTGAAATTACAGAGGTATAGCCAGCACGCTTTGCAATTTCAATGGCTGAAAAGGTTTCAGTGAGAGTGCCAATCTGGTTAATCTTGATGAGTATGGAATTAGCAATCCCTTGAGCAATGCCCTCTTTAAGAATATTTGGATTCGTCACAAACACATCATCACCCACTAGCTGTACAGATGATCCAATTCTGTTGGTTAGTAGTTTCCATCCATCCCAGTCATGTTCGCTCATCCCATCCTCTATGCTAATAATAGGATACTTGTCTACCCAAGCTGCTATATAGTCGGTTAGCTGTTCTGAATTCAAGCTTAGGCCATCAGAAGCTAAGTGATATTTTCCATCTCTAAATAATTCTGAACTAGCAAAGTCCAGCGCTATGGCGACATCAGATCCGGGTAAGAATCCAGCCCGCTCGATAGCTTCTACAATCAGCTGTAGTGCTGCCTCGTTATTATTTAGATTAGGAGCATACCCGCCTTCGTCTCCCACTGTGGTACTCATATTTTTTTCATGAAGCATTTTTTTTAACGTATGAAATATCTCAGTTCCATAGCGCAGCGCCTCGCGAAAACTTTGCGCACCAAGAGGAACAATCATGAACTCTTGTAAGTCAATGTTATTGTTAGCATGTTCCCCGCCATTGATAACATTCATCATTGGTACTGGCATAGACATTGATCCTGATCCACCTAAATAACGATATAAAGGCAGACTAGAGTCCCCCGCTGCTGCTTTTGCCACAGCTAGTGAAACTGCCAGTATTGCATTGGCACCAAGCCTTGATTTATTATCAGTACCGTCAAGATCAATAAGAGTCTGATCTATAAAATGTTGTTCTATTACATCTAGTCCCATGAGGGCTTCTGAAATTTCACCATTTACGTTCTCAACTGCTTTGAGGACGCCTTTACCAAAATAACGTTGAGCATCATTATCACGCAACTCAACAGCTTCTTTAGTACCGACAGATGCTCCAGAAGGCACTGATGCACGTCCCTGTATCCCGGATTCAAGTAAAACTTCAGCTTCTACAGTAGGATTACCACGTGAATCTAGAATTTCTCGAGCAAAAATATCTACAATTGCACTCATATTATTTTTCCTGGTTACTAAGTAATTGGTAAACGTGACTGACTACAAGACAACAGAATATCGTCAAAGGTTAGGCACTAAAGTTATGTTTTTTTGCTTGCCAGAACTGCTCGTTTCAGATGTAGTACGCTTGTTTGAGAGGTTAATAGCTGCTTTTATGAATGCTTCAAACAGAGGATGTCCTGCCCTGGGCGTTGAAGTGAATTCAGGATGGAACTGGCATCCAATAAACCAAGGATGCTCGTTTTTAGATAGTTCGATCATTTCGCAAAGTGAGTCTTCTGTCGACAAACCGCTCGCATGGAGTCCTGCTTTTTCTAACTGGGGGGTATATTCATTGTTGACTTCATAACGATGACGATGGCGCTCGGTAATTTTCTCTACTCCATAAATTTCCCGTACCAGAGAATTTGCTTTTAGCAAACACTCTTGGCCACCCAAACGCATGCTACCACCAAGATCCGATTGTGCGTCACGAGTATTTATTTTACCTCCACGGGTGCGCCATTCGGTTATTAGCCCAATGACAGGATAAGGTGTTTCAGGGTTAAATTCGGTACTATGCGCATCTTTCATAGCTGCTTTATTGCGAGCAAATTCAATCACAGCCAGCTGCATACCAAGACAGATGCCGAGATAGGGAATGAGATTTTCGCGTGCATAGCGAATAGCCAAAATTTTGCCTTCTACGCCTCTCTTACCAAATCCGCCTGGGACCAAAATAGCATCAGTATCCGTGAGGCAGTTGGTCCCCTGTTTTTCAATATTTTCTGAATCTACATAATGAATATTGATTTTGCTGTGGGTATGAATTCCTGCATGAATTAGTGCTTCAGACAGGGATTTGTATGATTCAGTTAAGTCTACATATTTTCCTACAAGTGCAACATTAACCGTGTGTTGGGGGTGTTCTAGTGCATTTACTAGTTTTTTCCATATACTTAAATCTGCTGGTTTAGCAAGAATATTCAACTTATGACACACGATTTCATCTAACATTTGCTCATGTAGTAATGCGGGAATTTTGTAAATACTGTCCACGTCAACTGCTGAAATCACAGCTTCTTCTCGTACATTGGTGAATAACGCAATTTTCCGGCGTTCGTCTGTTGGTAACTCACGGTCAGCGCGACATAACAATACGTCAGGTTGTATGCCAATTTCGCGCATTTCTTTCACTGAATGTTGTGTGGGTTTAGTTTTCAATTCTCCTGCAGAGGCAATGTATGGTAATAACGTAAGATGAATGAAGCAGGTATCTTCATGGGGATGCTGAATTGCCATCTGCCTGATCGCTTCTAGAAATGGTAAGGACTCAATGTCACCAGCCGTACCACCAATCTCAACAATGGCTACTTGTGAATCACCCGCGCCAGATTTTATATGCAGCTTTATTTCATCGGTAATGTGTGGAATGACTTGTACTGTGCCACCATGATATTCACCTCGCCGTTCTTTTTTTATCACGCTTTCATAAATCTGGCCGGTAGTAAAGTTATTTAGCTTACTCATTTTGGCGCTGATAAAGCGCTCATAATGTCCCAGATCAAGGTCGGTTTCTGCGCCATCTTCAGTGACGAAAACTTCTCCATGTTGAAAGGGATTCATGGTGCCTGGATCCACATTGATATAGGGATCCAATTTAAGCATGGTTACTCTGATACCACGGGATTCGAGGAGTGCTGCTAGGGAGGCTGCGGCAATACCCTTACCAAGGGATGACACCACGCCGCCTGTCACAAATACATATTTGGTCATGGCTAGTTATGATAACTCAAAAGACGCGAGGGAACAAATTTGACGGGATGGCGACATATTTGTTTTATAAAAATAATTACTGGAATCGGAATATTTTTCAACGTGTATGCCTAGGATAAGAATAGTTACTTATAATAGTTACTTATTTGTGAAAAAAGAACAATTTGCGATAGATTTGTTCTTGCAGTATTAATTTTGTTTAATATTAACTTCTGTTCCAATATCCACTAAATCAAAT
>SPBV01000172.1 GCA_004525885.1 Nitrosomonadales bacterium | reverse complement strand
GAAAAGAACCCCTTGACGTGCAACTGTCAAGGGGTTTGTTAATCCTGTGACTACACACTTATTACGGTGCAACCACACCAGTCAGGAATCGTTAGGGAGTTTGAATATTTGATGCTTGTTTACCCTTTGGTCCTTGGGTAAATTCGAAGCTAACTTTCTGGCCCTCTTTAAGCGTTTTGAATCCTGACATATTGATTGCGGAGAAGTGTGCAAACAAATCTTCGCTACCATCATCAGGAGTAATAAAACCGAAACCCTTAGAGTCATTGAACCATTTTACTGTACCAGCTGACATTTTTCACTATCCTTAAAAAAACCGGGCCCAAAACCCGAACACTGTTTGAGTTTCAAGACCGACCGCAAACGGCTGTAACCGGTACTGCAGAATACTTGAAGCCAAACGCCAAAACCTTTTTACTCAAAAACGGAACTAAAGTCAAGCGTCATTCTGTGTTTTATAATGTATTTACATAATTATTTTCTCAAGACACTTGAAATTTCTGCCGTAATCGACAAATATGTGGGTAAGAATTTTTGTGTGGGGGATACCCCCTACTGATTGAACAAGTAGGATACAGTTAATGGCAAAGAGAGATTATGAAGACGTTGTACTGGAAGTTAAAAAGAGTAGAATCAAGCCACCACCAATGTTTAAAGTAATTTTACTGAATGATGACTTTACGCCGATGGAATTTGTGGTAGTAGTATTGCAGACCTTTTTTTCTAAAAGTCAAGAACAGGCGGCTAAAATTATGTTAAAAGTCCATATGAATGGGGTTGGTGTATGTGGTGTATATCCAAGCGATGTAGCTGGAACCAAGGTTAAACAGGTAGTTACGTTCGCTAGAAATCATCAGCACCCACTAAAGTGCGTGATGGAAGAGGAAACTTGAAATGATTGCTCAAGAGCTTGAGGTAAGTTTGCACATGGTGTTCGTCGAATCGAGACAGAAACGCCATGAGTTCATCACAGTAGAGCACTTGTTATTGGCGATGCTCGACAATCGTACTGCTGCGGAGGTATTGCGCGCTTGTTCAGTCGACATTAGTGATCTACGAAAATTTATATTGGGGCACGTTACAGAGAACACACCTACTGTGGGTGGCAGCGGGGAAGTAGACACTCAGCCTACACTTGGATTCCAGCGCGTGATCCAGCGCGCGATCTTGCATGTCCAATCTTCAGGCAAGAAAGAAGTAACCGGTGCAAACGTATTGGTAGCGATATTTGGTGAAAAGGATTCCCACGCAGTTTATTTTCTTCACCAGATGGGTGTGACCAGACTTGACGTGGTCAATTATATTTCTCATGGAATAAGTAAAGCCTCGCAAGAGAGCGGTGCCAAGACTGAAAGTGAGAGCGACACTGATCAGGAGTTGGGTGTAGGTGGCGCACTCGAAAGCTATACTATAAATCTTAACATTCAGGCGCTGGCAGGTAAGATTGATCCCCTAATTGGGCGCGAGAAGGAACTAGAACGTGTAATACAAACGCTGTGCCGTCGTCGAAAGAATAATCCACTTTTGGTAGGCGAAGCGGGAGTGGGAAAAACGGCTATTGCCGAGGGTTTAGCACGGAAAATTATCAAGAATGACGTACCAGAGGCTCTTGCTCATCACCAGATTTACTCTCTAGATATGGGTGCGCTACTAGCTGGTACCAAATACCGTGGCGATTTCGAGCAACGCTTGAAAGCAATACTAAAACAGTTGCTAAATGATCCCAACGCTATCTTATTCATTGATGAAATTCACACCCTGATAGGTGCAGGTGCTGCATCGGGTGGAACACTCGATGCTTCTAACCTACTTAAGCCAGTACTTAACACCGGCCAGTTGAAATGTATCGGAGCTACTACGTTCAGCGAGTACCGGGGAATTTTCGAGAAGGATCACGCTCTTTCGCGGCGTTTCCAGAAGATTGATGTGCCAGAGGCGAGCGTGGAAGAGACAGTTATCATTCTGCGTGGCCTTAAATCTCGCTACGAGGCGCATCATGGCGTTAAATACACAGCTGCTGCGCTTAATTCAGCAGCAGAATTATCGGCGCGTTTCATTAATAATAGACATTTGCCAGATAAGGCGATAGACGTTATCGACGAAGCAGGCGCAGCTCAGCGAGTTTTGCCGAAATCAAAGCAACGCAAAATTATTAGCAGGAATGAGATAGAAAACGTTATTGCAAAAATAGCACGAATTCCGTCTCGGAGTGTTTCCAATGACGATCGCGATGCGCTGAAAACACTTGATCGTGATCTAAAGACTATGGTTTTCGGACAGGACAAAGCTATCAATGCTCTAGCAGCGGCAATTAAAATGGCTAGAAGTGGCTTGGGCAGCCCACAAAAGCCAGTCGGCTCGTTCCTTTTTTCTGGACCTACGGGCGTTGGTAAAACTGAGGTGGCACGACAATTAGCTTACGCCATGGGCATCCAACTGCACCGTTTTGATATGTCTGAATACATGGAGCATCACGCAGTGTCTCGTTTGATCGGTGCTCCACCTGGGTATGTTGGTTTTGACCAAGGTGGTTTGTTAACCGAGGCGATTATCAAGCAACCATACTCTGTGTTGTTGTTGGACGAGATTGAAAAGGCGCACCCTGATATTTTCAACATCTTGCTACAAGTGATGGATCATGGCACTTTGACAGATAACAATGGTCGTAAGGCGGATTTCCGGAACGTAGTTATCATTATGACTACCAATGCTGGAGCTGAATCACTTGCTAAGACTTCTATAGGTTTTACCAAGTCGATCCAGGCAGGTGACGAGATTGCTGATATTAAGCGTATGTTTACACCAGAATTTCGAAATCGACTAGACGCGATTATTTCGTTTTCATCCCGAGACAGGGACGTGATTGTGCGAGTAGCAGATAAATTCCTGATGCAATTGGAAGCGCAGTTACATGAGAAAAAAGTAGAAGCCATATTTACTGATGCACTGAAGGAATATCTTGCAAAAGATGGTTTTGACCCCCTTATGGGTGCGCGCCCAATGGCACGCCTCATTCAGGACACCATTCGTAGTGCTTTAGCAGATGAATTGTTATTTGGGCGGCTTGCCAACGGGGGTAAAGTGATCGTAGATATAGATGTTGACGGCAAAGTGAAGCTCCAGTTTGAGGAAGAAGCTACTGCCGTTTTATAAGTTGGCCTGCGAATTAATTTGTCATTACTCGCAATCAAAGAACTAGTGGGCTTCTTCAACTTTTATTAGCACCATACGTTGTTCGCTGGTGATTCTGTCATTATTGAGAGAACTTGGGACGAAGGTTTGGTTATATTTGTTCCGCTCCAAACTACCTAGGCTGATCCATTCTCCTAATTTTCCAGAAACGGAAGTCAGAAACGGAAGTATTGATTTGCTGGATGTTGATAGAGCCTGATAATTGGCGATTAGGGGTGCTTCGTTTGGGGCTTATCTCTAACGTTACATAATTTCCGTTTACGGAAGGCGCTACAGTGAAACCAATGGTCGCATCACGAAATTGTACACTCTCAATTACCTGTGCCCCTGTGGCGTATGAATTATATTGTGTAAAGGTATATGGGTAACGATTTATCTATATGAATTAAAGCATGCCCACCGCCCAGTACCTGTATGCGATGCATGTTTTTATCACTCTCCAAATTCAGATTATTAAGTGTTTGTAATTTAAGGCTATCATTTTCGTGGCCATTTTTAATAATCAGACCTTGATTGCCGGTACTGCCAGGGATCTTCAATTGAGCATCCCCTTTACTGATATTTCCGGAAAGGTTAAGTAGACTTCGAGCAGTTACACGTCCGACATCATGCTTGACAGTTATTATCAGGCGGCGTGGAGAACCATCAATTTCATTTAGAAGTTGTTTGATTTCTCGTAAATTATCTGGTGTGGTGCGGATGATGAGTCGACTTCGCATGCCACTTAGTGCACCCTGTTTATCCAGAAAAGGGTGAATTAACGGAATAATCTCATTTGTAGTGCGGTGCTTTAGTTGGATTACTTCTAGAATAGTTTGGTCAGTCACCACAATAGACGGCACTATAAGTAGCCTAATTACATTGGTAATTATAATAATTCTTCTCATGGCATAAATATTGACTTCCTGGACGCGTAATTAACAAGTCTGCTAAAGCTAGCT
>SPBV01000291.1 GCA_004525885.1 Nitrosomonadales bacterium | reverse complement strand
GCGCATTCTCTATTCTGGTAATCAAGCATATTGCCTCCGCCTCAATGCCCTCTCCCCGACCTACCGGACCAAGATGCTCAGCGGTCTTAGCTTTGATGTTAATGTCCTGAGCCTGTACCCCGAGGTCATGAGAAATGTTAGCAATCATAGCTGGAATATGTGGTGACATCTTAGGCGCCTGCGCAAGGATAGTCGCATCAATATTGATTATTTTGTAGTGACTCTTTCCCAGTAAATGACAAACTTCCTGCAATAAAACTCGACTATCAATATTTTTGTATCGTGGATCAGTATCTGAAAAATGCCTGCCAATATCCCCCAGCGCGGCTGCGCCTAACAATGCATCGCAAATTGCGTGCAACAACACGTCGGAGTCAGAATGCCCGAGCAAACCCTTATCAAAAGGGATCGTTACTCCACCAATGACTAACTTACGGCCTTCGACCAACTGGTGCACATCAGAACCTTGTCCAATTCTAATTTCATTCACCATAACTCTCCTCTTGCTGTGCTCGTAGTATTAGTTCTGCCAAAATCAGATCCTGTGGATAAGTTATTTTTAAATTACATACATCGCTAAGTACCAACTTAGGATGCAAACCCAATGCTTCAACTGCACTAGCATCATCAGTCATAGTTATGCTACCAGGCCTGTACAGGGCGTCCACTAGCAACCTGAAGCGAAACATTTGCGGCGTCTGTGCTTGCCATAAATCTTTTCTAGATTCAGTTTTCTCAACCCGATTATCAGTTCCGCCTCGTTTAAGTGTATCTGCCAAGGGAACTGCCAATAACCCACCCACTTCATCATCAGCAAGTTCGTTCAACAATTTATTAAGTAATGATTCACTCAAACAAGGTCGCGCTGCATCATGGACAAGTACCCAATCACCATCACCGATGGACGATGATTCTGACGCGACTTTAAGACCATTGAGTATGCTCATGGCACGAGTTGCCCCACCACAATCAAACACAACTAGCTTGCTATAGAATTCAGACCAATCATACTTTAACCATTCATTATCACCAGGGGCAAGAACAACAAACACGCCAGTAATCTCTGAAGAATGACACAATGTACGCACAGAATGATAAATTAATGGCTTGCCAGCTAGTGATAAATATTGCTTAGGCAGCTTATTCCCCATGCGTGAACCGGAACCTGCTGCTGGAATTAATGCAAAGAATTTTGACATCATGCAATTGTAACGAAGAAATGAACTTTCTTCCTAACATGTTGTTGGAAAAGTTTCTTTCTCATATCTTAAAATATAAAGTAATAGGGTAAGAAGCAGACCATTTAACGTACTGTATAATTCCATTTTTTCGGATTATTGGATAAAACATATATGGAAACAGAACAAATCAACGCTATTGCTAGCCAACTTGCTGACCTCAACAATCGGGCAATAGAGTTGCGGGGGTATCTTTGACTTTGACGCCAAGAAAACGCGTCTGAACAAACTTTCCGAACTCACAGAGGATCCGGCAACTTGGAGCGATAGTAAACGCGCTCAAGAATTGGGGCGCGAAAAGAAAATTTTGGAAAATATTATCGTAACTTTAGAAACAATTGAGCTGCAATTACAAGATTCTTGTGATCTATTCCAAATGGCAAAAGAAGAAGATGACGATTTAATGCTAAAAAGTATCTGTAGTGATGTAGTGAAATTGGAAACAACCGTGGCAGATATGGAATTTTGCCGCATGTTTTCCAATCCAATGGATCCCAATAATTGCTTCTTAGAAATCCAATCTGGTTCTGGCGGAACGGAGGCGCAGGATTGGGCAGCAATGTTAGAACGCATGTATCTACGCTATTGCGAACGACGTGGTTTTAAGGTGGAAGTGCTAGAGGAGTCTTACGGTGAGGTTGCAGGTATCAAGGGTGCTTCTCTTAAAGTATCTGGAAATTATGCTTACGGCTATCTGCGCACCGAAAGCGGGGTTCACCGTTTAGTACGCAAGTCTCCATTTGACTCTGGTAATCGCCGTCATACCTCGTTTGCTAGCGTATTTATCTACCCGGAAGTGGATGAGACTATCGAAATAGAAATCAATCCTGCAGATTTGCGCGTCGACACATACCGTGCTTCCGGTGCGGGTGGCCAGCACATCAATAAAACCGATTCAGCCATCCGCATTACTCATAATCCATCAGGCATTGTCGTGTGTTGTCAGAATGACAGATCCCAGCACCGAAACCGTGCGGAAGCCATGGCAATGCTAAAGTCGCGCCTTTACGAAGCAGAATTGCGCAAACTCAATGACAAAAAACAAGCAATGGAAGACTCTAAAACTGACATAGGCTGGGGGCACCAGATACGTTCTTATGTATTGGATCAATCCCGTATTAAGGATTTAAGAACAGGGATGGAGATTGGCAATACTCAAGGGGTACTTGATGGCGGGCTGGATGATTTTATTCGGGAAAGTTTGAAACAAGGAACTTGACCCATAGTTATAAAGAAACACCACTG
>SPBV01000149.1 GCA_004525885.1 Nitrosomonadales bacterium | reverse complement strand
CCTCTGTTTTTCCACAGTAAGACCAGCTGTTATATTAATTCTTTCTTGAATAGTTTTAGCAGACTCATAATTTGATACTAAAGCTTTTAAAGCATCAACCGAGTCCTTCAGTTTAGGGTCTTTTACAGATTTTTTATCAAAGTACTTATCTACTGCCTCTGCTAGTTTATCCCAAGCAGTTATTGATGAAGTTACATTTAATGCAGTAGTTTTTATAGCTGCACCAACTGCAGAAACATTTTCTGCTAAACGTAAGTTAAAGGCAGCTAAACCAGTACTAGATAAAGTTTTTAACCCTTTTATAACGTCATCAAGGTCGTTAGCTCCTGGTAATGCAGAAATTATGGCAGTTTTAACTTTTTCAACATCAGAAGGAGGAACCGCTGCTAACGCAGAAAAAATACTCTTTCTAAGTATGCTTACTTGTTCTGTTATTGCATCACTATCAAAAGCGGCCAACATTCTTTGCTTTATAGAATCCCACCAACCAGAACTATCATCAGTATATGCTTTAAATAATTCCCCAGTTTTTTGTAGATTCTCTGCAATAGTATTTAATAGGTTAGAACTATATTCTTGAGCCGCAGCAAATCCTCTAGCTGACTTACCAGATTTATCTTGCAGTCTATTAAATGTATCTAGTTGAGGAATGACAAGCTTTAGAGCTTTAGCATTTCTCTCTTGTTCTTCAGTTAATTCTCCTAAAACTTTATTAGTTCCACCAGTTACTGCTACTAATCCTTGAAATAATCCTACAACTAATCCTATAGCTATTAACCAAGGAGAAAATACTGATAACATTGTAGATATAGAAGCTGTGGCAATAGCAAAACTACCTTTCAAATATGTGTTGGTCAATATAATATTTTTATGTATTCTATTGACTAACGTAGCTTTACCATATAACAAATCATATCTTTGTGAAGTAGTGGCCAACGTAGTATTTAAAGATGCGAACGCCGCTTTAATCCCATTTTGTTGTGTAATACTTCCCAAAGGAGAGAGTGCTTTAGATGTAAAAGCTCCTAATTCACTTCTATTCGATAGTGTTCTTGCAGCGCTAGTTTGTGGTAAAGTAGGTTCATCTTTTAAATTAATTCTTTGCTGTCTTAATCTTAACATCTGCCTAACGTTAGTAAGCCTAGATTTTTCAACATCATCAAGTTCTGACTGAACAACTAATTGTTGTCGTAAAAACCCAGTTATTCTTCTAGCGGCGTCAGTTTGCACATTAGAAAACTGTCCAATAGCTCTGTTAATTCTCTCTTGACTGGCAAACCCCTTTGCCGATATATCCAGCAAAGCTCTACTGGTAACACCAGAAGGTTTAATCATTTCTGCTGCCACTGCTTTACTATTCTGTATAGCTTCAACTCTGTAAGATGTATTATTTGCAGAATATTGTAATAATGTAGCGATAGAAGCCCTTCTAGCTTCTATAGCAGTTTTGGTTACACCCTTGGATGCTTCATCCGCAGTCGCTTGAATCTTCTTAAGAGCGTTTGCTTGAATTTCTGCGTTTTTTCTGGCTCCACCACCTATGGCAGTTAGCGCGGGTAAGGCCGTATTTAACAACTTAATAAACGCTAAAGTCATTAAGCCTATAAGAGCAGAGCTATTTTCTGAGAAAAAATTCAATATAGGTACAAATACTGTATTTAATATCTTGCCAAATTCTGTACCTAAAGTTAATATAGTAGCAGTAAATTTCTCAAAAGGAGAAGCTTGAACAGCTTTAGACACTGCTCCAAATTTTTCCTCACCCTCTGCAAGTACAGCATTAATAAAGCCCTGAACTTTTTCAAATTGAGTTAACTGTTCAAAAGTTTTACCAATAGTTTTACCGTATGCTTCTCCAGCAGTTTTAGTACGAGTTAATAACCCCAATTCGTCTAATAATTCTGGTTCTAGTTTACCGGTACCGCGCATTAAACGGTCAATAGCATCACCCATATCACGACCGAGTGCTTGACTGGCGCCGCGCGCAACACCAATCATTCTTTTCATTTGGTCAGCAGTAAATCCAGCAGACGAACCATAGTTAGCCATTTGCTGTGCTGCTTTATCTGTAAGTGTGCCCTCCGATAACTTCTTTAAGTCTGCGGCAATACCACCAAGGTTTTTGCCTGTTGTAACAGCAAATGCTTCAGATGCTCTCTGTAATTGTTCAAATTGAAATGAGCGCTTTAAAGCCTCAAAAGCCGCTCCTACCGCAAAAATGTTGCCCGCAAAGGTAGCATATAGACGAACTAATCCACCAAGACCCTGGGCTTGGTTCGCGAAATCTCGTGCTGTTGCTCCGGTCCTTCCTAGATTACCTCTAACATTACCGTAGGCTACAGATTCTCCGTATACACCTTTTTGAGTTTGATTAAGACCAGCTTGTGCTGCCTTTCCAATCCTAGAAGCGGACGCGGCCGCCTGAGTCATATTTTGATTAATAGACTTGGCGGCCGTTCCTGCTTGTACAAACCCTTCGGTAGTTACTTTATATACTATTGGACCAAAATTAAATGCCATTTATTGTTCCTTTGGAGAACCCTTTTTCTTATTTGTTAAATACTCTTGACGAGAGCTATCTATCATTAGAACAAAATTTAAAGCAGTCCGTTTGTCTTCGATTTCCAAAATATTCATTAGTCCGTCAATACCGGTTAAATTTTTACCCAGGTAAGTACCTGAATTAAATTCCCACGTATCTTGAATTTTATGGTATAAATCGAAGGCCAGTTGAATATCATCTGGAAAGTCTCCTAAAGATAATGGGGTTTCCTCTTCTAAAGGTTCATTGCCCATTACTTCACATATTTCGTAATATGTTTCCTTTGTTACTCCTAAACTGACATTTTCGTAGTACCTGTATATTAGGTCTCTAATTTTGGCGAACTGCTCGTTGGAAAATTTGCTAGATCTGAAACAGTTTCACTAACGAATGAATCAAATTCTGCACTAGCTTTCATAAGTGCTAACGCGTTTTCTTCATTAAAAGGTACTTCTTCTTCCAAATCTTTTTTGTCTGATAGATCTACTAGTAGTAGTCTGTTAAGATTTTTTAGTTTTAAACCTGTCCAGCCCCTAACTACACTTTTTACATATAAACTAAGGAATAGCTGATCATCTACTTCTTCGATCATTTCTCTTCCCTTCCACTTTTTGTTTGTAGATTTCTTACGAAGCTTGATTAACTCTTCACGTGATTGAAACGCTAGTTTTACCTTAAAGCCATCAATACCGGGATAGTCTACTTCAACTTCTTTCGAAGGAATCATCAATGCTGTTAGTGAAATATTATTCATTTTTACTCTTCTCCTGGGGTTATAAATGGAAGGGGATTGCTCCCCTTCCATGATTATTTATTACGCTGAGAAATATGCAACACTCATTTCATTTGGTGTAGCATCAAGATCAAAGTTAGAACCTGTTGATTTCTGTGCTGTAAAGTTGATTGTAGTTGAAACAACGTCTTGAATGTCAATAGTAGGTACCTGCAACATAACCGCAGGAAGTTGCAAGTCTACTCTAGTAGCATTTGCTCCACCACCAACTTCAATAATCATATCAAACTTTGTTTCTGGATCTGTTGCAGAAGTAGCTAAAATATCTGCTAGCAATTGTCCTGTAAAGTTTCCAGCTCCAGTACGCAGATACGCAGTCATATTACCGGATACCGCGCGAGTTCCTGAGAAGTACCCAATCGTATTATTTACCGTTCCTAAGATTTCTGGGGTTAGATAAGTAAGATTGTTGGCTACTGTTAGCGAACCACCAGTAATTGGTAGTGTGTACGCAGTTCCAGCAGTGCTGTTAAGTCCAGCATATAAACGCAGGGTTGATAGTTTGTTAGTAATAAAATTCGCAGTTGTATCTGCACCAGCGATCGTTGCCAATTCTGCAAGACCAGCAGTATCAGAAACTTCCGCTACAGTAGTACCAAAACCTGTCCAATTAATCATTGAAATTGCATCAAGTCCAAAAGAAATTTCGGCTTGATTACATGCAGCTCCTGCTACCTTGTAGTAAGTGTTATCCACTTTAAATACAAGTGCAAAAGGTGCTAATGTATGTGCATCTGATTGTGACATACTTAGTGTAGCGGATCCTGCTGCTTCTACCCAGGCAGGCGTAGTATTAGTAAGATCATAAACATCTAAAGTACCTACAAGCGCATTCCATAGATATTTCTCAACACAAGTAACTCTAGCTCCTTTAGTGGCTGTAATAGTACCAGTTGCTGTACCGGTTGCTGTAGCTGCTACTAAGTAAGTAAATACTGTAGAGCTTGAAACATTAACAGGTACTGTACGATTAAATCCAGATGGTGTGGCTCCTGCAATAGTAACCACGTCTCCATTTACGAAGCCATGTGCGGATGCGTGAGTGAAAGTAGCTACCCCTGCAGTTCCTGTAACTTCTGAAGCAGTCTTTGCCGCAGCAGCTGCAATTAGTTGTGGACGAAGATAGGTACCAAAACTCCAATCAACAGGGTTCAATTTAGTGTTAAATGAACGTTGACCACGGTTTGGTGTTGCTCCAGCCTCGTTGATTTGAATAGTTTGTTGTTCAGTTTTTTGTGAGAATGAGTAACCATTCATTACTTGAATTTCAAAGGTATTCGAATCGTCATAGCCACTGTCTGCTGCAATATTACTT
>SPBV01000066.1 GCA_004525885.1 Nitrosomonadales bacterium | reverse complement strand
CTTTCGCTTTATACATTGCTGAATCAGCACATTTCAGGATGTAATCTTGGTTTCCATCTTTTTTGATGAATACTTGGAGGCCGATACTTGCAGTACAACGATGTTCAATTATTGTATCTGCAGCTCCCTTATGCTTCACCGTTAAAATATAGGGGTTAGCTAGTATGATACGTATTTTTTCTGCGACAATGCGTGCTTGTGAGACAGATTCAGATTTATTCAAACTCAACTGATCGATCATCACCACAAACTCGTCCCCACCAAAACGCGCCACAGTGTCCACCTCACGCACACATTTATTTAGCCGATTCGCCACTTCAATCAGCAATAAGTCGCCAGCTTCATGACCATAATTATCATTGAGCGATTTAAAGGTATCTAAATCCAAAAACATCAATGCCGCATAGCGACCCGTACGCTTGCTGGATGCGATAGCTTGATTTAGTCGGTCGTATAGGAGCCGACGATTGGGTATTTGCGTCAAACTATCATAAAAAGCTAGATTATGAACTTGATTTTCTATTTGCTTTCGCTCGGTGATATCTTGAGCTAATCCCAAAAATCCGGTAATACGCCCAGCGGAATCTTTTAATGCTGAGATCGAAAGTAAAACGGGGAAACGGGTTCCGTTTTTGCGAATGTAGGTCCATTCGTGTTCGTTCGGTAAATTTTTACACGACTTTGCTACAAACACTTCAAAGCCAGGTTCTATCTGTATACCCAGTTCCTTAGAAAATATTTTAGCTCGTTCCACTACTTCATCTGGATCATGAATTATGGCCGGAGTCGCTTTACCAATCATATCCTCTGCTCGATAACCTAACATCTTCTCTGCTGCCGGGTTGAATGTTTGAATTACCCCACTGGGCGTAGTAGCAATGATTGCTTGGCTGGCATAATCCAAAATTGCCTTGCGCCAGATTTCACCCTGCGCTAACTCTTCTTCCACGCGCTTGCGAGTGGTAATATCCGCACGTATAGCGATGTATTGGAACGGTTTTCTGTCTTCTTTCCCCAAGAAAGGAACGATAGTTGTATCCACCCAATAAAATGTGCCATCCTTCGCTCGATTTTTAATCTCGCCCTTCCAGACGTTCCCACCTTTGATCGTATCCCATAATTTATGGATAAATTCTTTCGGGTGATACCCAGAGTTAATAATACGGTGATCCTTGCCGAGAAGTTCCTCTCGGGAGAATTTTGAGATGACGCAGAACTTGTCGTTAGCGTAGGTTATTTTGCCATGTGCGTCAGTTATAGCAACAATGGCATGTTTATCAAGAGCATCTTTGAAGTCTACTAGTGCCTTGGTACTTACATCTAAAAGAGTAGTCTCCAATATTGACTTAGTATTCATGATTGTCAGTGTTACAAACCAAATTCACTTCGACGATAAGAGTAAAACCATTAAGGATGTAAATTATCCTCTTCTCGTTACTCTAAATTTCTCTATTCTAAAAAACAACCTTCCGTGCCTTTATTTGTTTATCACGAACCAAACAAGGATCAATGATTTACAGGAGAAATTATATCCGTTCTCAGTAGTGTCCAATTGCAAACTCAATTTTATTGTTTATCGGCTAGTTGATCAAATCCAAATAATTTATTAATAATTTTGACACAAATATTATCCTTGCATTTTCTTAAAATGCTAAGATTTTAAATGTGCGCTGTCATTTTATTCGCAACAATAATACAGATAGATGAGCGTGTTCGCTTGTTGGTGAAAAGCAGAGTATCCTAACTTTTCTAGGCGATGGAAACCGTACTAGAACCTATTAATATCCTATTAATCATGTTGTTGGCTAAAAATTAGCCCCCTATATTTCCTTGAGATACCCCCATTCCTACCCACAAAATCACTGGTTATTACTGGATCTTATTGGAAGCTAAATGTAAGTGTCCAACTCTGGCACAAAGCAGACATTCAAGAGACGAGTACCTTCAGTGATATAATTTTGAAACAAAGTCAGAATCTCTCCGTTGACATACACCAGGCTAAAAAAGTAATGAGATGAACAGACCAGAAATATTATTGGTTTACGATAAAGAGTGCCCTGCCTGCAATGATATTTTACTATTGTGTCAGCAATGAACGCCGCGGCAAGACGTATAGCGCATCTCGACATGGATGCCTTTTATGCATCAGTTGAACTCCTTAGGTACCCTGAATTAATCGGTTTGCCCGTTGTTATCGGCGGGCGATCTAAACACGAGCCTAGAATACAGGCTGACGGGAGAAAACATTTTTATAAATTACGTGAATATGCCGGGCGTGGCGTTATCACGACAGCAACTTACGAAGCACGTATATCCGGAATACGTTCTGGCATGGGCATCATGAAGGCGGCGCAACTTGCTCCGGATGCAATTCTTCTTCCAACAGATTTTGATAGTTACCGTTATTATTCTCGGTTATTCAAAGCTACTGTTGCCCGCATTACTACAGAGATAGAGAATACGGGTATTGATGAGATATATATCGATCTCAGCAATTTGCCTGAAGATAGTCTGCTTCTCGCAAATCACATCAAATTAGCTGTATTTGAAGCAACCGGACTCACCTGTTCTATCGGCATCTCACCAAACAAACTACTATCAAAGATTTGCTCTGATCTTGATAAACCAGATGGCATCACTATCATTGGTATGTCTGACATTGCTAATAAAATTTGGCCATTACCTGTTCGTAAAATTAATGGTATCGGTCCTAAAGCAACCAGGAAGTTGGCATCATTGGGAATTATAACAATTGCTGATCTGGCGCAAACTGAACTGAGTTTTCTACAAGCCCATTTTAGTAATAACTATTCTACCTGGCTGCATGAAGTATCGCATGGCATCGATGATCGTCCAGTCATAACGTATTCCGAACCAAAGTCTATAAGCCGCGAAATTACTTTCGAACAAGACCTTCATCCACGTCATGACCGTCTTTCTCTATCAGAAACTTTTACGACATTATGTACGCATGTAGCCAAGGACCTTCAACGTAAAGGTTACTCCGGGCGCACTATCAGTATCAAGTTACGGTTTGAGGATTTTCATACCGTTACACGAGACTCCACACTGGAAGTACATACGAATGATTCAGCTTTTATACGTCACGCAGCAACAGAATGTCTACGACGTATTCCACTTGAGAAAAAAATACGATTAATTGGGGTTCGCGTTACCTCTCTTTCATCTATCTATTCCTTGCAGGTAGAAAAAATTTCATTTCAAAGAGAGTTGCCATTAATATCTTAATATGAAATTTAAAAAATGAGAGCGAATGCTATTGCTGTTGGATAGTTTTATTGAAGGCGGCAGGAATCGAATTGTAGGCTATAACCCATACCATAGGCTATTCTAGATTTTTCTATCTTCGATATACCAGCAAATGTACCAGCAGATTTATCTCGCTTGGGACTTTAAAAACGCCATTTATTACCCTTTATGGTGGTTATTTATCAGCAAGCATTCCGTGACAAAATTAAGTCAGGACTAGTGGGTGTCCAACTAGTCTTGCCCTTACCCCTCCCCCGTGTTAAAGGTACTACCTATCCCTACATTCGCTTTACTCTTTCAGAATAAATATTTTTCAGAAAAAGAATCTTCGAGCGTCCGCTTTTGGTACAAAGCAGATTCTCAGTAGAATAGATAATAGGCGTTTTTTTATAACAAGAAAAATAGGTGAGGGTGTACACCTAGTCTGGAGCCAACCCTACTCCCCCTATAAATGAAGAACCTTCACTGACGGCGACGTTCTCCTTGGCTCCGATTTCATCTTTATGACAACACTCCTTTCAGATGCCTTATTTACGATCATTTTCCTTTGCAAAAGTAAGACCCAAATCTAGACAGAAGATGCTCGTGATCATACGTTCTTCGTCTGTATGAATGGCGCGGGCCGCGTTACCAGACCGACTGCCGCGGAAATCACATCCGCATTCGCCGTGTTTTAATTTTTTTCGAGTTCGATGCCAAGAAACTCCCCCGAAGTAATGCATGATCCCCCGAAACAACCAGGCCAACCCCCTAAGCCAATAGATGATCTCCATGATCAGCATAAAAACGAATAAACTCAAAAGAGAGAATACAATGGAGAGATGAAATTATAGGTAGTAAATACTTGTGTCCATGGTATGGATTCGATAAATTGCTTTATTATATTAACTGACACAAAATTTATAATTACCAATATTTAAGAACGTTTAAGATTATTTAAGATCGTAAGTTTGGGCGTCGCCCCCCTTGAATTCAAAAGTTTCACCACACACGCAAAGGTGAATTGGATCTGCAAATAATTCGTGGCTACGTACAGAAATTTTATTACGAGTAACTTTGAGATCAAGAGAATGACCGCGATAACGGATGCGCATATCGAGCCGAGAAAGTGCTTCAGGGAGCTGTGGATTAAGTTGCAACATATCACCTTGCATTTCAATCCCGGTCGTTACACGCTCCAACAAATCGACCGTTCCTGCCATAGCTCCAAGATGAACTCCTTCTGCACTGGTCCCTTGCTGGATATCTGCAACATCACTTTGTAGTGCCTCCATAAAAAAATCCATTGATCGCACACGATCCGAGCGTGCTAACACCCAAGCGTGAACTACACGACTAAGTGTAGAACCATGGGATGAGCGATCTGTATAATACCGAATAATTTTCGGGATCATCTCGCATTTAAAAGAATAATCTAGGTGCAGGAATAACTCGGTCAATTCCTCTGCAGAAAACAAGTAAAACAGCATTAAGACATCAGCTTGTTTTGAGAGCTTGTATCGGTTAGGCGTATCCTCTTCTGCCTCTAAAATTAGATCGAGCCGGCTAATGTTACCGTACTTAGTACGGTAATGTTTCCAATCAAGTTCCTGTAGCATCTCGTAGCCCTCAAACTGACTGATTATGCCATCATCATGAAATGGTACGAACATTTTGCAACTGATGTTTTTCCAAAGACTGATTTCCTCATGCCTAATATTGAGGCGCGCTGTAAGTTCGGAACGTCGTATATCGGAAAGTAGCCCTAGAACGTCTAAGCCGCGGCATATAACCCATACTGCCATGATATTGGTATAAGCGTTATTAGCAAGTCCAGGACTGCCTGCACCCGGATAGCTATCATGATATTCATCTGGGCCTAGCACGCCTTTGATTTCGTAACGACCACGGTCAACATTGTAGCTAGCAATACTCGACCAAAAAAGAGCGATCTCAAGGATCAACTCACCACCGTAAAAATCTAGAAATTCTGTATCTCGTGTTACCTGGTAATATTGCCAAACGTTGTACGCTATTGCACTTCCTACGTGGCGCTGTAGATGTGAATTATCCGGTATCCAACGCTGCGAGTGTGGGTTCAGATTATATTTTTGGGTCACCTCACTTCCATTGCTGCCGCTTTGCCATGGGAACATTGCGCCCCTGAAATTCGCACTACGTGCTGCGGCACGAGCCTCGGGCAGGCGTCGATGGCGGTACATTAATAGCGCTCGAGTAATTTCTGGCACACGGTGATTGAAGAAAGGAAAAATAAACAATTCGTCCCAAAAGATGTGGCCCTGATATCCTTCTCCAGTCCAGCCGCGTGCTGGTACTCCGATATCAAGCCCGATCGAATGGATTGATACCGTCTGCAACAGATGAAACATGTGTAATCGGAACAACATAAGTACGTTTAATTTAAGTGACGAATCATCGGCAAGCTCGATTTTGATATCAAATCTGCGCCACAAGGATCGCCAAGCAAGAACATGTTCGGCCAATAACTCACGGAATCGTCCAGCACGACCGATCGCCACACGCGCTTCATGACCACACTCTAAGATGGCGTTGTCGCGCGAGGTGTAGAACGTAACTACTTTCTCCAATTGCAAAGTACTGCCAGCAGTTATGTTTACGCCAAATTCTTGACCAATATACTTAATTTCTTCGATTAGATGACGTCGGATGTCGAGTATTTTGCCATCAAGGAAAACTTGTGTACGTGCTGCCTGGGATACAATGATATTTGACTGATTAGTATGTACCGTAAGAAACACTCCATCGTCTGCCACTGTTGCCGCAATAACTGATTCTAGATGTCTATTGTTAAATTTACGATAAAGTTTAGCGCCTGCGTTGACTATATCGCCGTCAATAGCAGAACGCACCAATACGCGCCCAGACCAATTTTCCGGAGTGAGCGTAAGTTCTTGTGCGGCCAGGTGCATATCACTCATTGACACTAGTCGCTTCTCTGAGAGCGTGCTGCGTCTACCTTCCTGATCCTGAAACTTGATAGTACGCATGAGTACACCACGCCGAATATCGAGTTCCTGCTGATAGGATAAAATCTCTGCTGTTCCTAGATCGAACCAGTCACCATCTGCGATACGAAAATTGAGCGGTAACCAGTTGGGGAAATTCACTAGGTCCTCGTTCTCCACCACTCGATCAGCAATATCAGTACGTAAGCGGTTATAACCGCACACCATATAAGTTCCAGGATAATGTGTGTCATCTGCCACAGCTTCTGGCGCAGCACCACGCGTTGCAAAATAACCGTTTCCTAGTGTACACAGTGCTTCACGCAAGCCTTCATTTGCAGGGTCATAACCCTCAAACACGAGTGACCAAGAAGAGGGTGGTTCTTTTGCGATTCGCACTTGTGCTAAGTCTGCGACAACCTCATCTGCACCAGCTTCGCGCAATGGACGGGGATGTCCATTACGATCAACCCCGATGACATAACCGAACTTGCCCGTACGACCGGCTTCGACGCCTACGATTGCATCTTCTACGACCACAGCACGTGATGGATTAACTTTGAGTCGCCGTGCAGCTTCTAGAAATGCATCTGGAGCTGGTTTTCCTTTCAGGTTTTGGTGTGTAATGTCTAGTCCATCAACACGCACATCGAACAAGTCTGTAATTTTTGCTGCCTCAAGTACTGCTGCGCAGTTATTGCTAGATGAAACCACTGCAGTTTTAATATCGTGTTTCCTCAGTGATCGAACTAACGCTATCGATCCTTCGTAGATCTCAATACCGTTTTGTTTTAGATGCGCCATGAAATATTCATCTTTCATGTTGCCAAGTCCACATATACTTTCTTCCCCGGGAGCATCGTCGGGCGAACCCCAGGGTAAAGTAATGTTACGCGAACGAATAAAACTGTCTACACCATCATAGCGCGACTTTCCATCCACATATTTACGATATTCGATGCTCAAATCGAACGGAATAAAAGACTTGCCGGCCTTCTTAGCACAGCGCTCAAGAAACGGGTCAAATAATTGTTTCCAAGCAGCTGCGTGGACACGTGCGGTTTTAGTCAACACACCGTCCAGATCAAACAAAAAGGCATCGTAGTCTTGCGATAAAAGTGTTATGAGGGAGACTGACTGATTCAATATTATCTCTGTAAAATAGTTGGTATCCTGCATCTACGCAGTAATAATATTAATATATTAGTATAATAAGGAGATGGACGAGTAGAACGACAGGTACCCAGAGACTCCTTTTAGTCAGGGCTCGCCAGCGTCTAACATAAATTCACCTTACTCATACTCTCGTCCATTATTAGCACTATTAATTTAATATGCTAAGCAAGATAGGCTACATTGTTACAAACTCTTCAGACCCTGTTGGGTGTATAGCCACGGCATTATCAAAGTCTGCTTTGGTGGCGCCCATTTTTATTGCAACACCAAATCCCTGAATCATCTCATCAACACCAATACCTATACAATGTAACCCGATAATTTTTTCCTCAGGTCCAACACATACTAACTTCATCCTGCAAAGTTTATGATTAGATGTTATAGCACTATACATTGATGTAAAACGAGAACAGTACACTTTCACTTTTGGCTTACCATATTTTTTAACCGCCTCTGCTTCGGTCAAACCAATCATACCTATAGGGGGGTGACTAAACACGACAGTAGGGACTAAATCATAATCCATTCTTGCGTCTGTTTTGTTATTAAATAAACGCTCGGACAGTTGGCGCCCTGCCCTTATGGCAACCGGCGTCAGTTGAATACCGCCTTTCATAACATCGCCGACACAATAAATACCCTTAACATTAGTATTTTGATATTCATCTACAATGATATATCCGTTTTGGTCAGTTTCAACTCCGGGTATCTCAAGATTAAGTCTGTCAGTAGTTGGATGGCGACCAATAGCCCAAATTACAACATCGGTATTGAATGGATCTCCTTCATCAAAATGTAGAGTGATACTGTTGTTCTTATCCTTGACTACCTTTTTGGGTACTAAATGAGTATGCAAAATTGGCCCTTCTTTATGCATCACTTCTTTTAAGGCTTCAACCACCATATGATCAAAATAACGCAGTGGAGAGTCCTTGCGAACGAACAGATGGGTATCTGTACCAAACGCGTTCAGAATACCTGCCATTTCGACAGCAACATAGCCTGCCCCCACTACCGCGACTCGATTTGGCCTTTTAACAAGCTTAAAGAATCCGTTAGAATCTATGCCAAGCTCTGCTCCAGGTATTGGTGGACTAATCGGCTCACCGCCTGTAGCAATTAGAATATTCGGGGCACTATAATTTTCACCGTTAACTTGAACAGTATGTGTATTTATGAACCTTGCGAAGCCTTTAACAACCTCAATACTGTTATTCCCCAATTCTTTCTTATAAATTGCTTGAATACGACTAATATATGTTTCGCGATTCTTTACTAATTTTTTCCAGTCAATTTCTTTTACATCAAGATCAAAACCATAGTCTTGCGCATAAGATTGAATAGTTTCTGCAATTTGTGCGCCATGCCACATTACTTTCTTTGGAACACAGCCAACATTTACACAGGTGCCGCCCAGATCTTTTCCTTCAATTAAAGCAACTTTAGCTCCATACTTTGCCGCTCTGTTAGCCGAAGCAATGCCTCCGCTGCCGCTACCAATACATATGTAGTCAAATTCCTTTACCATAATCTTTTCTATAATAAAATACGGGCCATTAAGCTAGTTTAAGTTATTATTTAATAT
>SPBV01000091.1 GCA_004525885.1 Nitrosomonadales bacterium | reverse complement strand
GTTTCCACCGGTTCAAGGTTCATCCTTAGGGATAGATAAAGTAATGAAGCAACTGGAAGCCAAGCCCCAAAATTAGGATTTAGACGGATGCTATATTACTTCAGAGAGATTGCTTTAAGTGATATTCGGTTAAAGTAAGTTACTCTTCCAAAAAGGCCAAAACCGAATCAAGGTTTTGGCCTTTTTATATGATTTACATAGTTTGTTTGGAGAAAATGAAAAATCACCTGGTTAACAATCGACTCATCGTGCCGATCCATGGCATCAGTTTATTGTGCACCATCGTGTTAGCAGCAGCAATTTTGACTATGCCATTGGCGGTCCCCGGGTGCAGGATAAGACCTCATTAGCTGTCCCCGCTCAATCACGCCTGATATTACAGATTACCGTCGATGCGTTGCGCGGCGATTTGCCGCAACGCTTCGCTCATGTGCTAGGCGAGAGCGGGCTGCGTTACCTGATGGAGCTGGAATGCTCTCTCAGATAAGTGGGAAAAAAGGTCCCATTACCTCAGGGTGTTCGTAGAATGTGAGAGACATTGTCGTGTTCCCACGCAATATTAAACAGAGAATGGGCGCCAGCTCGGTAGTTGTCTACCCAGCGGAAGAATAAGGACGGCATGTCGCCGGAGCGCAGGGTGCGACTGGGGGCGCTGCCCAGATGGAGCTGGCGAGTTAACAAGTCACGATAACTAATAAAGTTTTCTTCCTAGTTATTGCTGCATTAATTATTGGCATGTTCATGCTCCCCTACGCTTTTGAAAGTATAGATTGAACGGTCTCGTAATTCTATGTAGAAACAACAAGAACAAATTGAACATCCGCTTTTAACACATAACAATAATTGATCTTTATATATTGATGACTAGTAACCAAGAATAGAATTAATATATTTTCGTACTTGATTGATCTTCTCTAGGAATGCAAATCTCTTCTCTCTGATAGTATTCAAGCCCTTGTAATACTATAATGGGAACTTTACCATATTCTCTACCAGTTACGTATACAACCATCTATGGAATTATTGGCCTTTGGTATCAATCATCAGACTGCGCCCCTGGATGTGCGTGAGCAAGTTGTGTTCCAAAATGATGCAATGGAACATGCATTGCACGATCTCGTAGGCCATCATTCCGTGAAAGAGGCGGCAATTATCTCTACCTGTAATCGTACCGAAGTCTATTGCAGTACGGATAAACCTGATGAAGCGACACATTGGCTAGCAAACTTTCATCAGTTGCAGATGCGAGAATTGGAGCCTTATCTTTACAGACTCCCTCGCGAACATGCAGTAAAGCATGCTTTCCGGGTTGCAAGTGGACTAGATTCTATGGTGCTGGGTGAACCACAGATACTCGGTCAACTAAAAGACGCAGTAAAATCTGCAGAACATGCGGGCACGCTTGGCATGCTATTACACAAGCTGTTTCAGCGTACCTTTTTTGTCGCAAAGGAGGTTCGAACATCCACTGAGATCGGTACAAATTCTGTTTCCATGGCTTCTGCCGCCACGCAACTAGCAGAAAGAATATTTGGAGACATTAGTGAACAACGTATACTTTTTATTGGAGCGGGTGAAATGATCGAGCTATGTGCTAGTCATTTCTCTGCACGTCACCCAAAATATATCACTGTTGCAAATCGTACTTTAGAACACGCTCAAGCTCTGGCGAGTCGCTTCAATGCACAATCAATAACACTAAATGAACTTCCCGAGCAACTAGCTTTTCATGACATCGTCGTAACCTCTACTGCAAGCCCTCTGCCGATACTTGGAAAAGGGATGATGGAGCGCGCAATTAAAACACGTAAGCATCGCCCAATCTTCATAGTGGATCTAGCTGTGCCACGAGATGTTGAACAGGAGGTAGTAGAGCTAGATGACGTGTTTCTCTATACTGTGGATGATCTTGCAGATATTGTCCAAGAGGGTCTGGATTCGCGTCAAGGAGCAGTAGCTCAGGCTGAAGCTATCATTAACTCAAATGTTATTAATTTCATGCACTGGCTAGAATCTCGTGAATTGGTCCCCACCATCCGAGCATTACGTAGCCAAGCAGAACACCATCGTCGACATGAGCTCGAGCGTGCGATCAAACTTCTGGCAAAAGGAGGGGATCCACAAAAAATTATGGAATCATTGAGTAATAGCCTAACCAACAAATTTTTACATACTCCTTCCAATGTTCTTAACCATGCCGCAGCGGATGAGCGAGATAATCTAGTCGAGTTGGTAAACCGACTCTACCAACTTGATCGCATAGAATGAACAAAGGCATTACTACCAAACTCTTGCAGTTGAGCTCGCGCATGGAGGAATTGAATTGTCTACTAAGTAGTGAGACCATAACTTCTGATCTTGATAATTACCGCAAGCTTACACGCGAACATGCTGAAATTTCTCCATTAGTCGAGCTTTATCATACTTACCAACTCAGCGAAAACGACATTCAAGCGGCACAAGAAATGGGCGCTGATGTTGGAATGCGTGAATTTGCTGATACCGAAATAAGAAGTGGAAAAGAAAAACTTGCGCAAATTGAATTAAAATTGCAAAAGCTATTACTGCCTAAGGATCCAAATGATGAACGCAATATTTTCCTAGAAATTCGTGCCGGCACGGGTGGAGATGAGTCAGCATTATTTGCCGGAGATTTATTTCGTATGTATGCGCGCTTTGCTGAACGCCAACACTGGCAAATAGAAATTTTTTCACAAAGCTTATCTGAAGCAGGTGGATATAAGGAAATTATTGCTAAGGTATCCGGTCACGGTGCGTATTCTAAACTTAAGTTTGAGTCTGGTGGGCACAGGGTGCAACGTGTGCCCTCTACCGAGACTCAAGGTCGTATTCATACTTCTGCTTGTACGGTTGCTGTAATGCCAGAGGTAGATGAGATATCAGATGTAACATTAAACCCTGCCGAGTTGCGAATAGATACTTATCGGGCATCTGGTGCAGGAGGCCAACATATCAATAAAACTGATTCGGCTGTTCGGATCACACATCTTCCTACTGGCATTGTGGTCGAGTGCCAAGACGGTCGCTCACAGCATAAAAACAAAGCACAGGCAATGAGTGTTCTTGTTGCACGAATTCGTAATAAACAAATGGGTGAGCAACAAGCTAAGCAGGCCGCTACTCGTAAGTTATTAATTGGTAGTGGCGACCGCTCAGAACGAATCCGCACCTATAATTTTCCACAGGGGCGTATATCTGACCACCGCATCAACCTCACACTCTATAAAATGGACCAAATTATGGATGGAGACCTCGACGAACTATGTTCTGCGCTAGTATCAGAGCATCAAGCGGAACAACTGGCAGCAATGGGAAGAGAATAAAGACAAAACATGACTTGGGCTTTTACCATAGCATTTATGGTACTGTAATCTCGGATCTTACGTGTCTGACCTAGCATCATAAAATGAATTTCGAAACACAACACATTACAATAGCAAATGTTCTAAGCCAAGCACGTAATTTCATTCCCTACCATGATGTACGGATATTATTACAGAGCGTGCTTAAAGTGAATCATGCATACCTTATTGCCCACCCCGAACAAAGTCTAATACCAACCCAAATACAGACCTTTCAGCTGTTAGTTACACGACGTGTCAGTGGTGAACCGATTGCCTATATTCTTGGTGAACGCGAGTTTTACAGCCTAAAATTTAAAGTAAATCCTTCAGTACTGATTCCTCGCCCAGAAACCGAATTGCTGGTAGATCTGGCCTTAGAGAAAATTTCTTCAGATATCCCATGTAAGGTCTTGGACCTAGGGACTGGCAGTGGAGCCATCGCAATAACTATTGCTAAACTTCGACTGCTAGCCAATGTTACAGCAGTGGATTCTTCAGTAGATGCCATTGCTGTCGCTAAAAAAAATGCAAAATATCTTAATGTAAGCAACGTACATGTTATCAAGAGTGACTGGTTTGAGGGGTTAGCTGGAGAAAGATTTGACCTTGTTATTTCTAACCCGCCCTATGTTATCTTCGATGACCCGCGTCTAAGTCAAGGAGATTTGCGTTTTGAACCACAATTGGCCCTCGCTGCTGGGTTAGATGGAATGGATTGTATCCGCCTCATCATTTCTTCTGCTGCTTCTCATCTTAACGTTGGCGGCTGGTTACTAATAGAACATGGTTACAATCAAGCAAAAATGAGCAGACAATTACTCAAGAAGGCTGGCTTCAGCAATATCTTTTCCCGTTCTGATTTGGCAGGAATAATGAGGGTTAGCTGTGGAAGATATGGAAATTTTCTACAATAAAGCTGTTAGAATGTAGTATATAGTTACTCTGATTGAATTGAAGGAAACTTTTCGAAGATGGAACAATCTTTTCTATTAAACAGAGTTAGGGGTTTTTATTTGACGAGGGATAAGGTATGAATACGCAAGATATTATTAAGGAACAAGTAACCACTAACCCTGTGGTTCTCTACATGAAAGGCACACCAGAATCTCCACAGTGTGGTTTCTCTGCACATGCAGTAAAAATACTCAATTCTTGTGGGGTAGATAACATTTTCGCTGTAGACGTACTTCTCAGCCCTGAAATCAGACAGGGCATTAAAGAATATTCAAATTGGCCAACCATCCCCCAACTCTATATCAATGGAGAATTTGTAGGTGGCTCGGATATCGTAACTGAAATGTACCAGAGCGGAGAATTACAAAGAATGATTCAGAAATGAACGCGCCTACTTAGTAGGACAAGATTACAAGAAGATAAAGATTACTAGTTATTTTGTTGCTAAAACTTAGTTATTAACTGAAAGCTATTGCGATTACCCAGTAACGTGCAAATTTACCAACTACCATGAACAGCAAGACCCAGGGCCAACTGATCCGAAGCCACCCTGCAGCAACACACAGTGCGTCGCCTATTAGTGGCACCCATGACAACAACATTACAGGACTTCCGTAACAACGCACCCACCCTAGTCCACGCGTACTACTACTTGCATTTTTTAGAAATGCCTTTTCATTTGGCAGAAATCGACCAATAACGTACGAACTCATACCCCCCAAGGTATTACCTAGTGAAGCAACCCCCACAGCAGGCCAATAAAGCTGGGGATAAGCTTTTAGCACTCCAAACAACACTGCTTCTGAGCCACCTGGGAGTAATGTTGCAGCAAAGAAACTGCTGGCAAATAAAGTCAGCAGACTTAATTGCTCATCCATAGTATATCCAGATTTAAGTAGGCTTAAGTTTAGCGTTAAATTGGTCCTTAATGGAACGCAGAATCAAAATATTTTGCAGCTATAAATTGTATTTGCTACTATAGTTAACTATTCTTCTCCTTGGCATTGGCCATTGGCCAATGGCTATCAAGCATATTCTGGATATAATCCTTCCTTCACCAAAATTTTACTTGGCGATATTATTGGGTGGTGATATGCTGTATCGCTACTACATTCCTGTTTAGGACAAGAGGAAAATTATGAAAGCAGACGTATCTTTCAAGCAAAAAGTTGACTCAATTATTGGCTCTAAGAGTCTTCTTAAACATCCATTCTATGTTGCCTGGACCGAAGGAAAACTTTCTAAGGTACAGCTGCGTCAATATGCTGAGCAATACTTCCATAATGTTTTAGCTGAACCAACGTATTTGAGTGCGGTACATTTCAATACTCCACATCTCCATACAGAAACTAATAGTGGTGATATCAGTGTACGACAAGAAGTATTGAAAAACCTGATTAGTGAAGAACATGGTGAAAAAAACCACCCTGCCTTATGGAAAACTTTTGCGCTTGCTTTGGGATCAAGCGAGAAGACCTTAGCTAATGCAACAGCTCTTCCTGGCACGGCTAATCTGGTTGCAACTTTTCGGGATATTTGTCTAAATCAACCATTTTATGCGGGTCTTGCGGCTATGCACGCATTCGAATCCCAAGTACCAGAAATTGCTGCAGTTAAAATTGATGGCTTGGCTAGATTCTATGGAATGGACAACCCTGATAGTTATGAATTCTTTACAGTGCACCAGGAGGCCGACATACATCATTCTCAGGCCGAATGGTCGCTAATTGAAAGGTTCGCCGACACCCCGGAGAAAAAAGCTGAAGTTCTAGCCGCCACCACTAAAGCATGTGATGCACTTTGGGGATTCCTTGATGGAATTTACGAAAACTACTGTACAGATCTCGATCTAGAGTGTAAGAGAGTTACAACAATACATTAAGAGGAACAACAACACACGAATTACGAAGTCTGAAGCGCCCTATTTTAGTATAGATTCTCTTCTGATTTCACTTGAATTACTTTATCTGAAGTCTGCAGTATCCTTAAAAGTTCTGTCTCTAGCCTGAGCAATGTTTTTGTTTCATTTAGTATTTTTCCTGTAATCAAAAAAATATCCTCAGCCCGCTCACCCATTGTATTTATCCTTGCACTGTGTACTCTGACATTGGAGTTTGCTAACACTTGTGCAATACGTGACAACAAATTAGGCTGGTCACCAGCAATAATTGACAGAACATGATAAGTTCCTTTTTCATCAGGTTCAATATCAACCTCAGGTGTAATTGGAAAATGCTTAAGTTGACGACTCAATCGCACTTGTAAAGGAGGCCTGATGGGTATCTTCTGTTCCAGTTGCTGCGCCAATCCACGTTCCACAATGTGAATTACATTACGATATTGCTCTACTGTTTTAAATGGATTCAATACCAAGAAACTATCAAGAGCATAGCCATTATGTGTAGTATGAATTTTTGCCTCTACAATATTGTAGTTAAGTCGCTCGAAAAACCCACAAATGCGCGCGAATAAATCTTTCTGATCAGCAGTGTAGATCATTACCTGAACACCTTCCCCAGCTGGGGCAGTCCGTGCTTTCACTACTGGCATTGGCGAATTTACCCTACTGTAGAGTTGACGCGTATGCCATGCAATTTCTTGTGGATCATGCCGTAATAAATAAGTGGTATCGAGTTCTGACCAGAGTTGTTCATGTGCGCCGGCAGGAATTG
>SPBV01000032.1 GCA_004525885.1 Nitrosomonadales bacterium | reverse complement strand
TGGGCTGGGGGCAACAGTATGGGTCACTGAGATAGACCCAATTTGCGCACTTCAAGCGGCGATGGAGGGTTATCGTGTTGTTACCATGGATCAGGCCTGTGATCAGGCTGATATTTTTGTTACAGCTACTGGTAATTTGCGTGTCATTACTCATGATCACATGCTGAAAATGAAGGATCAGGCCATCGTTTGTAATATTGGCCACTTTGATTCAGAGATTGATATTGCTTCCATTCAAAAATATCAGTGGGAGAATATTAAACCACAGGTCGACCATGTAATTTTTCCAACAGGCCGCCGAATCATTGTCTTAGCACAAGGGCGTTTAGTAAATCTAGGTTGTGCTACAGGTCATCCCTCGTTTGTGATGTCCAGTTCATTTTCCAATCAAGTGTTAGCTCAAATAGAGCTATGGAAAAATGGGGAGAATTACCAAAAGAACGTTTACGTGCTACCAAAACACCTGGATGAAAAAGTTGCGCGCTTACACATTAAGAAACTAGGCGTTAATCTCACTGAATTAACCGACGAGCAAGCTAAATACCTTAATATGGATAAAAATGGGCCATTCAAGCCGGAGATGTATCGGTATTGATGCTTTAGCAGTTAGAGTACGGAGAGAGGAAGCAGGAAAGATACCATTGGAGTCTGCTTTCCTCGTATTTTGCATATTCATGGATAGCAAAAATGGAATCGCAAAAACAACTCATGCGCGCTTTTAGTTTTGAGTTTTTCCCACCACAAACGCCAGAAGGCGTTGAGAGATTACGTGCTACGCGTCAAAAATTAGTTCAACTCAAGCCAAAGTTTTTTTCTGTGACTTTCGGTGCAGGTGGCTCTACGCAAGACCGTACGTTTGAAACAGTTCTGGAAATTCAAGCTGAGGGATATACTGAAGCGGCCCCTCATCTTTCTTGTATTGGCTCAACCAGTGCAAACATTCGTTATCTGCTCCAGAGGTATTTAGATAATGGCATCCGTTATGTAGTTGCATTGCGTGGTGATCTCCCTTCAGGGATGGCTCAGCCAGGAGAGTTTCGTTATGCTACAGAATTAGTAGCATTTATCCGCAAAGAATTCGGTGATGTTTTCCATATTGAAGTAGCCGCCTATCCAGAATATCACCCCCAAGCAAGTTCTGCTCAGAGCGATCTGCAAAATTTCAAGCGTAAAGTGGAAGCAGGGGCTGACTCTGCCATTACCCAATATTTTTACAATGCAGATGCATATTTTAGATTTGTAGATGCATGTGAAGCCGCGAACATAAAAATCCCTATTGTGCCCGGCATTATGCCAATCAATAAATTTGCCCAATTAGCACGATTTTCAGATACATGTGGCGCAGAAATCCCACGCTGGCTTAAAAAGAAAATGGAAGGGTTTGGCGATGATAGCGCATCAATTCGAGCATATGGGCTAGATGTTGTAACTGATCTATGCAGTCAGTTACTTGATGCTGGCGCACCGGGATTACATTTTTATACGATGAATTCGCCAAATCTGACAACTACCATTTGGCAAAGACTGGGATTTCAAATACAGCCCCAGTAAATAATATTTGGTAATAGTTCAGTTTCAAACTTATCTGAGTTATACATATTTATTGGGTGGGATGATTATAAATTATCCCGCCCAATAAATCAGGTAACGAATCAGTCTAAGTTCAGGTTATTTTTACTGGCACAGCATTCAGTGGACTAGCCTCATAAACTCTATGTGCCGCAGCCTGCGCCGCACCAATATCAATTTTCTTGCCCATATTCGAGAAAACTGTTTCTAACGCATTCAAGCATAGCATCACGTTTTCTATTTTACTTGAATAGCCCATTAAGCCAAATCGCCAGATCTTTCCAGCAAAATCACCTAGCCCTGCACCAATTTCAAGATTGTATTCAGCAAGTAGCCTGCGGCGCACCTCTTTTTCATCCACGCCATCTGGTATATATACGGAGTTCAATTGTGGTAAGCGGTATTTTTCATCAACTAAATACTTAGTACCAAGGGTTTCTAGTCCCGCCTTTAATGCCTTGTGATTACGCTGATGACGAGCCCAAGAATGTTCTAGTCCTTCTTCATAAAGCATAACTAGAGCCTCATGCAACCCATAGAGTGCATTAGTTGGCGCAGTGTGGTGATAAGTTCGAGTTTCGCCCCAATAACCTAGTACTAAGTTTAAATCCATAAACCAACTCTGTACTTTCACCTTGCGGCTTTTAACTAGCTCAATTACACGATCAGAGAAACTGACAGGAGATAGACCTGGTGGACATGACAGACACTTTTGACTGCCTGAGTAAATCGCATCTATTTTCCATTCATCTACTTGCAGTGGTGAGCCACCTAACGAAGTAACTGTATCTACAATGGTAAGACAACCATAACGGTGGGCAACTTCGCATATTGTCTTTGCATCTGATAGGGCGCCGGTAGATGTCTCAGCATGAACAAAAGCAACGATTTTCGTATCAGAATTTTGTTTCAATGCATCTTCCACTTTCTGTGGGTCAACAGGCTCTCCCCACTTGTTATCTACCACGACTGCCACACCACCACAGCGCTGTACGTTTTCGATCATACGTGACCCGAATACACCGTTACGACATACAATCACCTTGTCACCGGGGTTGACCATGTTGACAAAACACATTTCCATTCCTACTGAGCCGGGTCCAGATACCGGAAAGGTCATTAAATTAGCGGTTTGGAAAGAATAACGTAGCAAGCTTTTCAATTCTTCCATCATGCTGGTAAAAACTGGATCAAGATGCCCTAGGGTTGGGCGTGCCATGGCAGATAATACTCGCGGATGAGTATCTGATGGACCCGGACCCATCAAGGTGCGTTGTGGCGGATAAAATGTGCTAATTTTCTTAGTGGGGTAAAAGTCTGTAGAAGTCATAAATGATCCTGAATGTAGAGGTATGCCAGATTAATCAAATGAAAAAGATTGATTTTATCAAGTGACTGAGCAATTTGCTATCAGCGGCATTGAACTAATCTGTAGTTAACCTAGCGCAGCTGTAAAACATACGTATCTTTTATACTCTGTATTGTAATTTACAACACTATAAATATTGGCTTGATAGAAAGGCTCCGAGAGATTTTGTTTGCAGCTTGTCTTGCCAGTATTTGATTTGAATACGGGCCGGTGTGTACTTTGAACAAACCATCTTTTGCAGTGATGCCAAGAGTATTGACAAAATCAGGAAGCTCGGTTTGCATACGCGCGAGGAAGGTGCCTGCATTGTTGTAGGCACTAAATGCAGCTAACTGCAGATAGATTCTGTTTGTGTTAGGCATAGTAGTAATAGTAGAAGCAGGAACAGATCCGTCTTCAGATTTGAGAGTAGGGCTAGTTTCCAGCAAATCAGGAGCATCTTTTTTATTTTCTTTTTCTGTTATAGGCGAGACCCCTGTTCTTTCTTTCATGGCGATTAACTTAGGGGTAGAACGCCATGCTGTTATTTGCTCAATTGAATTTCCTGGAAGGATGCTTTCTACTTCTACCAAAGCACTGCCGCCACTAAGTACATCAAGCTTGTAAGCAGCTGTATAAGAAAGGTCGATCAAACGGTTGGAAAGGAACGGACCGCGATCGTTGATACGTACTACTATAGACTTCTTATTTTTAATATTGGTAACCCGTGCATAGCTAGGTAAAGGCAGAGTAGTGTGAGCAGCAGTCATGTCGTACATATCATAGATTTCTCCTGAGGCAGTTTTCTTCCCGTGATAGCGACGTCCATACCACGAGGCAATACCACGTTCCTTGTATGAACCTAGTGTGGTCATTGGCGTGTAGGTCTTACCAAGCACTACGTAGGGTTGCATATTGGATTTACGGAAAGGCTCAATTCTGGGAATAGCATCTGGAATGGAAACAAGATTGGGCGGTGGATTATCACCAGGGCCATCATCAAGGTAATAACCGCCAGCTTTATTCTTTTTATTCAATTCTGCGGAAGGATGGGTATCTAGCAAAGTATCAATCTTCATAGTATTGCTACAACTGGCAAGGAAGATAAGGGCAATTATTACTATGGGCCAACTGGCAGATGAGGGGATGTTGTAAAAACGGATTAATACATTATCGAGTCCAAAGTGATTTTTCATTATGTTTTTACCAATTTAGTAGGATGCATCTGTATGCTCATCAAAATACCAAAACCTAGAAGCATTGTCACCATCGAAGTGCCTCCATAACTGAAAAGTGGCAGCGGCACACCTACCACCGGTAGAATACCAACAACCATACCTATATTGACAAATATATAAGTGAAGAAAGTCAGCGTGATGGATCCTGCGACAAGTCGGGTGAATTGAGTCGAAGCATTGACAGCGATAACTAGCCCGCGACCAATTACTAACAGATACAACAGTAGCAGTAACGAATTGCCAACTATCCCAAATTCTTCAGAGAACACTGCAAAAATAAAATCAGTACTCTTTTCAGGAAGAAAATCTAGATGTGCCTGTGTGCCATTTTGCCAGCCTTTTCCCATAATTCCACCTGAACCTACTGCAATGGTCGACTGGATGCTGTGATAACCCGCTCCTAATGCATCTTCTGTTGGGTCAATTAAAGTCATGACACGTTTTTTCTGGTATCCATGCATCATTGACCATAGTATTGGCAAGCTGCCTGCTCCGGCGACTAGTAATCCAATTATGATACGCCAGGATAATCCCGCAAGAAACAGCACATAGAAGCCACTAAATATAATTAGCAAAGCAGTCCCTAAATCTGGCTGGCGCAAAATCAGTAGTACCGGTAATAATAGAATCATCGTCGCCACTATGTAGTCGCGGAGACGCAAAGTAGCCTCGTGTTTATCGAAATACCATGCCATCATCAATGGTACAGCAATTTTCATTAATTCGGAAGGCTGGATGCGGGTAATACCTATGTTTAGCCATCTCCTCGCGCCATTGTTGATTTCACCAAATAACGTTACACCAATTAGAAGAATTATTCCGACCACATATATTGGTAAAGCAAGGCGCATCATGTATTGAAGTGGAATATTGGCGACCAACCACATGATGACTAAGGCTACAGCCATGTTAACTGCCTGGTTGGTTACACGACTTAAATTCCCATCAGTGGCACTGTAGAGTGTTGCCAGACCAACCGCCATTACTAGAAGAATACTTAACAATAGAAAGCTATCTATATAACGTGTAAGGAAGTGCCATGGGCGCACATTAGTCATGGACATCTTCTATGCCTCCATCCACAGATTTTTCCGCCGTATTCACTGGTGGTAGTTTGCCAAGTAGGAAGTAGTCCAGCACTATCCGTGCAATCGGTGCAGCTGAGGAACCACCATGACCACCGTTTTCTACTAACACTGATAACGCGATGCTTGGATTTTCCGTTGGTGCGTAGGCAATGAACAGCGCGTGATCACGATGACGGTCATTTATGTTTTTTTCATCGTATTTCTCGTTTTGTTTCATGCCAATTACCTGAGATGTTCCAGTCTTACCAGCAAAAGTGTAGCTTGCACCTGCACCTGCAGCTGCCGCAGTACCTCCGGGCTGGGTAACATCTTTAAGCGCATTTCTCACAATTTCCAGATTGTCCGGGTTTAGATGGAGTGTGTACAGAAGTTGTGGGGCTATTTCCAACGTTTCTCCGGCCTTGCTGTTTCGAATTCGTTTTACAAGGCGTGGACGAAAAGCGCTTCCTTTGTTGGCAATTATCGTGGTAGCAAAGGCAAGCTGTAGGGGTGTAGCTAAATTGTAGCCTTGACCAATACCAATAGAAATAGTATCGCCTGGCCACCACCTCTCTTTGTGGCGACTCATTTTCCATTCTTGAGATGGCAATAGACCCGCGGACTCGCCTTCAATATCGATACCAGTTTTTTTACCTAAACCAAACTGTCCCATAAACTTAGAAATATTGTCTATACCAAGGTCATTGGCAAGCTCGTAGTAATACGTATCACATGAAACAACTAGCGATTTGTGAAGATTTACTCTGCCATGGCCACCTGCCTTCCAATCTCGGTAATGACGGCTGCTACCAGGTAGTTGAAAGTATCCGGGGTCACTGATGGTGTGTTGAGGGGTGCGTAAATTAAGCTCCAGACCTGCCAATGCCATGAATGGCTTAAATGTAGAGCCTGGTGGATAAACACCGCGTAATGCACGATTGTTGAGCGGCCTATCGATAGAGTTGTTGAGTAAATCCCAATTCGTAAAATCGATGCCATTTACAAAAAGATTTAAGTCAAAACCTGGCTTGCTGACAAATGCGAGCACGTCACCGTTGCTAGGATCGATTGCTACTAGCGCACCGCGTCGGTCACCAAATGCTTTTTCCGCAATCTCTTGTAATTTGGCATCGAGTGTCAGTGTTAGATCGTTACCGGAGACCGGTTGCGTGCGTGATAAAACCCTTATTTTTCGACCAGCTGAGTCGGTTTCTATTTCTTCAAAACCAGCAATACCGTGTAGCTCCTTTTCATAGCTTTGCTCTATGCCAAGCTTGCCTATATGGTTAGTTCCCTTGTAATTGGCTAAAACTTCGTCAGCCTCCAATTTTACAAGATCATTATTGTTAATGCGGCTTATATAACCCAACACATGCGAAGCGCTCTTTTCTTTTGGATATCGGCGAAACAAACGAGCCTTTAGCTCTACTCCAGGAAAGAGATAGCTATTGGCAGCAAAGCGTGCTACTTCCTCTTCAGATAAACGAGTGCGGATGGGTAAACTTTCAAATTTCGCGTTATCCTCCCTCAGTTTCTTAAAGCGTCTGCGGTCTACTTCCTCAATAGGAATCACGGTTGCCAGTTTGTTAATGGTAGCTTCAAGGTCGGTGAACTTATTCGGTACGATTTCTAGCGTGTAGGCTGAGTAATTCTCTGCCAATACCTCACCGTTACGATCAAGAATCAGTCCTCGGTTGGGCACGACTGGTGAAAGAAATATGCGGTTATCTTCTGCTAGTGTGTGATAGTGCTCGCTCTCCAATACCTGCAAATAATAGAAACGTGCTAACAGTAATAGGAATAGAAATAGTACAAAGCCTGCGCTGATAGCAAGTCGATTCTGGAAATGGTGTACTTCACGCAGGTGATTGCGAATCTCTATCGAGCGTTTCATAGTGCATTTTGATCATATTTCTGACTATGGGACACTCTTAGCAGAATCGAGAGCACGGGCCATAAAAACGCACCAGTAACACTAGCAAGAAAAAAATACCAACCAGGAAAATCGGCCCTGTTTAGCAGTTCGGTCAAGAGCGTAACAGATTGAGCAACGAGCAGCATTAGTCCAACCTGTGGGGCTTGTTTCAGTAACCCAAATATATACAAACGTCGGCGCAGCAATAAAGAAATGAAAATCATCACACAATATGCTAGAGCATGTTGTCCAAGCATGTTGCTATTCCCTACATCCATTAGCAGGCCCATACCAAAAGCTACGCCCATATCGACCCGATGATTAAGATTCCAGTACAGTAATACCAACGCAATAAAATCTGGGCGCAGTGTTAGCATATAACCTTGTAGCGGTAGTAGATTTAGTAATAGCGCTGCTATCAAGCTAAGAATAATGAACCATGCTTTGGCAGGTAGAAAAATCTCTTCTTCAAAGTAATTAGGGGGCGCCACTTTCTTCTAGTCCCTTATCTTTAGATTGAACATCAATTGACTCCACTGGAGTCTCCGGGTTAGTCCGTGGGAACAGTATCAATACCTGCTTATTTCGATCTACTCCAGCGACCGGGGTGCAGAAGATACTGGCAAAAGCAGAAGACGCGTCACGTTTTATTTTCGATACCAATGCTACTGGTAGGCCAGAAGGATAGGTGCCATCTATTCCAGAGGTAACCAGAGAATCACCATTTTGAATATCGGCGTTGTTTGCCATATATTGTAATTCTAGTGTTTTGTCCTTGCCCGTACCGAATACTACTGAACGTATACCATTTCGCACTATCTGAACTGGTACTGAATGTTCTCTATCAGTAATAAGTGTAACTTCAGAGGACCATGGATAGATACGTGTAATCTGCCCTACCACACCCAAGTTATCTATTACAACCTGGCCAAGCTGGATGCCGTTTTTGATCCCTTTATCCAGCGTGACCCTGCGGCTAAAGGGATCAGGTGGAACGGAAATAATTTCCGCCACTATGGTCTTACTTTTATTTCTCTGCGAAGTTTCTAATAGTTTACGTAAATGTTCGTTTTCAGCCATCAGAGCCAAGAATTGCTGGAGCTTCCCTGAATCGACAAGGTGTTGTTGTTTAAGACGCAAATTCTCGTCAGCTAAGTTTTGAGCAACAAAAAAATCATTTACCAAATCGGAAATTTTTGTTGGTATATAGGCCAACCTTTGGACCGGAGATATTACTACAGCGATAGTTTGGCGAACCTCATAGAGATATTTGAAGTGAGTATCAACTACCATCAGTATTAGTGACAGAAGTACAAAGAACACTAACCGTAATAGTGGACCAGGGCCATGCTTAAAAAAAGGTTGAGCTGCTTCCATTACATGCGGTGTCAGGGTCTTCTGGTTCGTGTCCAGCTCAAGGGCATTAACCTCAATGCTGAATACCGTTTAATCACTGGCAAATATATTAGCCAAATGATCCATATTTTCCAGTGCGATGCCTGAGCCACGTGCCACACAAGTAAGAGGATCGTCTGCTATGATCACTGATAGCCCGGTTTCTTCCATTAGCAAGCGTTCGATGTCGCGTAGCAAAGCGCCTCCACCGGTCAGAACCATTCCCTTCTCAGCAATGTCTGCGCCAAGTTCAGGCAGTGTGAGCTCTAATGCGGATTTGACAGCACTGACGATACTGTTTAGAGGGTCAGATAAAGATTCCAGGATTTCATTGCTAGAAATTGCAAAGCTGCGTGGGACCCCTTCTGCTAGGTTGCGTCCTTTAACTTCCATTTCACGTACTTCCGATCCAGGATAGGCAGAACCGATTTCTTTCTTGATTAATTCAGCGGTGACTTCACCGATCAGCATGCCATAATTGCGACGAATATAATTGATAATGGCCTCATCAAATTTATCACCACCTACGCGTACCGAGGTCGAGTAAACAATACCACCTAGCGAAATCACACCCACGTCTGTAGTACCACCACCAATATCAACCACCATTGAACCAGTGGGCTCTTCAATTGGTAAATTAGCACCAATAGCCGCAGCCATCGGTTCTTCAATCAACTCTACTTTGCTTGCACCGGCACCATAAGCTGCCTCCCGAATCGCTCGACGCTCTACTTGAGTAGAGCCGTAGGGAACACAGATCACAATGCGCGGGTTAAAAGAAAATATGCGTGGCGGGCACACTTTTTTGATAAAGTGTTTCAACATCTGTTCTGTAACGGTGAAGTCGGCAATTACGCCGTCCTTCATTGGGCGGATGGCAGATATGTTGCCAGGGGTACGGCCTAACATTTGTTTAGCGGCTAGCCCGACTGACTGAATTACTTTCTTACCATTGGGGCCACCATCCTGGCGGATTGCCACGACTGACGGTTCATTTAATACAACCCCTTGACCGCGAATATAAATCAGGGTGTTGGCGGTACCTAAATCAATTGCAAGGTCGGTTGAAAAGTAATTCTTAAAATTCGTAATAAAATTCGACATGGGTGCAAAATCCGTTGGTAGGAATAGTGTCAAAAGCGCATAAAAAGCGCATAAAAAGGTTACGTCAAAAAAATAGACTATGATACTCTATAACGGCGTTTCTGAACGTAACTTTATGATACTCTATCATGTTTTAAAAGTAAGAGGTACGTTAGCTAATGGCGCTGGTTCTTGAAGATGTAAAACGTGTTGCAAATCTTGCTCGAATTGAGATCGGCGAAGATGAGGCTCATGCTATGTTAGCCCAGATAGCGGGAATTTTTTGCTTGATTGAACAAATGCAGGTAGTAGACACGTCTACAATTTCCCCTATGTCCCATGCTCAGAATATTGTACAGCGATTACGTAAGGATGCGATAACCGAGACAGATCAACACGAACTGTTTCAGTTACAAGCTCCTCAAATAGAAGCGGGGCTTTATCTGGTTCCAAAGGTTATCGAGTAAAACGCGAAGAATAAGTGCGGCGCCCAATTTTACTTACTTCTTTCCACAATTTCCCTGCTACATATATGTCATGTTGAACTCAAGCCTTAAGCAACTTTCCACATTACTTGTAACAAAGAAAATCTCTAGCGTAGAACTAACTAAAGATTTTCTTAAATGCGTTACACTTTTAAACAAAGAATATAATGCATTTATTACAGTTAATGAAAAAATGAGCCTTGATCAAGCACGTATTGCTGATGCAATGATTGCTTCAGGAGAAGCCGGCCCATTGACCGGCATTCCTATCGCCCATAAGGATATTTTTTGCACTAAAGGATGGCTCACCACCTGCGGGTCAAAAATGTTGTCAAACTTCATTTCACCTTATGACGCCCATGTAATTGAGCGTTTCAATATGGCTGGCACAGTAAATATTGGTAAAACCAATATGGATGAATTCGCTATGGGTTCTAGTAATGAAACTTCTTTTTACGGACCTGTGAAGAACCCATGGGATATTTCGACTGTGCCAGAAGGAAGCTCTGGTGGTTCTGCTTGTGCAGTAGCCGCACGCATGGCGCCCGCTGCTACTGGTACCGATACGGGGGGCTCTATACGCCAACCGGCATCGCTATGCGGTGTTTCTGGCATAAAACCAACTTACGGACTGGTATCAAGGTATGGAATGATCGCATTTGCCTCGAGTCTTGATCAAGGTGGGGCAATAGCAAAATCGGCGGCAGACTTAGCGTTAATGTTAGATGTCATGGTGGATTTCGATGCACGTGATTCGACCAGCCTACAACATGAACATGAGGGCTACACACGAGATTTAGAGAAACCGCTAGAGGGATTACGTATTGGCCTTCCAAAGGAATATTTCGCTGATGGGATGAGTGACGATGTGTCATGCGCAGTAGATGCGGCTATCGCAGAATATAGCAAGCTAGGTGCAAAAATCGTTGAAGTATCGCTACCGAACACCGCACTCTCAATTCCTGTTTATTACGTGTTAGCTCCAGCGGAAGCTTCAAGTAATCTTTCCCGATTCGATGGTGTGCGTTATGGTTACCGTGCCGAGGAATATACTGATCTCGATGATATGTACCGAAAAAGTCGCACCCAGGGCTTCGGTGCTGAAGTAAAGCGGCGCATTCTGATTGGTACATATGTATTATCGCATGGTTATTACGATGCCTATTACATCAAAGCGCAAAAATTGCGACGTTTAATTGCTGAGGATTTTATTGAAGTGTTCAAACAATGTGAAATAGTCATGGGACCCACCTCGGCTACTGTTGCATTTGCTTTAGGGGAGAAGAATGGCGACCCTCTGCAGATGTATTTGTCAGACATTTACACTGCGGCAGCTAATTTAG
>SPBV01000084.1 GCA_004525885.1 Nitrosomonadales bacterium | reverse complement strand
TGTAATGTGCATGATTCCCTATTTTCGTTACTGCGCTGTAAGGACCGTTGGGACTTCCCTGGGAGGTTCCTGCCTGCCAAGTTGTATATGCTGGAGCGGTTTATACCACACACGGCTCAACTACATAAACGCCGCATCTATCTCAGATGCAATCATGCAAAAAAATAATTGAACATACTGGTTTATTAACACCAGTTAAGACATATCCATTAGTCTTCCTTAAGTGGTCTATATTGTTTTGGAGGCGCTTTTGGAATTGGCCTCTTCACTTTCCACTTATTAGGCATGATATTCATGCTAATGTTCAATTATTTTTTTGATTTCAGAGTTAATCTTGAGTCTGTGTGATCCTAATTATCTTACGATAATTAATCGGATGTACTAACCGACTTAGCTTACGTTAACCCTATACGTAAAGGGACTACCTTTTAGCAGTTTTATAACATTTCACTAATGTTCAAATTTTCTTTGGCTTCTAAGATAAGAATTACGATCTAGGCCTTCGTACAGGCAAAAAATCTTTCTCTGGATTTTTATTTACTCTACGCCACTTAATATAAGTAACACAATCTCTCGCAACTGAATTCAAAAAAATCTGGAAGCAGAGGTGGGAATCGAACCCAACGGGACTTTCGTGCCGGCTTATGAGACCGGAGAGCTACCACTACTCACTACCCTGCTATAAAATCTAATTCTTTAGGGTTAATCGGAGGGAATAAATGAAACATACGGACACCGTACCCGATTCATCACCAAGCCGTACTCGACCCTTGCCAAATACTTAAGTAAGCTAACGTAATAATTAACTTACTCAAATATCCGGAAGAAATCAACTTCACTATCGGGTATCAGCCGACGATATTGAGGGGAGACAAAGAAGAATGGTTTTCGATTCCCAATCCAGAAACTCCCTTACAAGATTATCTTTTCTGTGCCTCAGGTAGGCACCCCTCTTTTTATGCTCCGCGGAGCGTGGGATGATTAGTCCCGTTTAGTATAAAAACTAATTAATATTAAATAGGTCTGCAATCCCCAATTGTTTTTATTATTAGAATAATATACTGTTTTAAATTTAACTGACTTTAGACAAAAAAGTGGTACATCCTAAGATGATTCTTGCCCAATACATAAACCACGTCTCCTGAATCAGGTACACCTTCTCGGTGTTTCGGATACTATAAACCCGACTTGGTACAGTTAAATTTATTGAAATACCGGACACAAAGTATTGTTTTCTGTTACGCTATAAAAGCGAGTAACCAAGTATGTGTACTGTCCAGTATTTCAGTTATAAACAAATAATGCTTATAACTCAAATACTGAGACTAGCTAAGTCTGCTGTCCATTTTGCCAGCTTATGCAAAAGGCGATTTGAGGATAGTGGACCAAATCTATCAAAATCCTGTATTTTTTAAAATGCCCAGGCATAGGCCAAGTCCATACTTGAGTGATGAGATTCCATACTCACATTGCAACGTATTGCTCTTTAAACTACCTTTTGGTAGAGTTAGATGACACTCAAGAACCCTGGACAACGGAGACTCCAGACTCCGATTTCGAAAAATCGATCTTCGGTATAGCGTTATGCTAGTTAGATGATTATCCAGGTTTAATTAAGTACACAGTGGAAAGGCTGTATTATTAGGTCATCACTTCTAATAAATTTCCTATAATATATCCATACCGTCTTTCAGAACGGGGATCTGCGTATTTTAAGGAAATCGAGGAAGTATGAAAGCGCCCCGACTGAACCTCTTAATTGTAAGTGCAAGAATAACAAGTCAGAATTATGGGTCATTAGATGACCAGTCAATCACTTTGCGTGAAAGTCTTTAATCCTTATTGTCGTTTCTTCACACTATACATATATTATATCAAATTTGGGGAATTCAATCAAGTCAATTTTTTAGATGCTCTATGCTACTCTTGAATCCGATTGAAAAGTCCAAAGTGCGTCAATTTTACGAAGATAAATAGTTTCTGTTTTAGAATCTTTCGTCATTCGATAGTGCTGTTTCCAAGTACCGTTTTTCCCGTCTATAGTACAACCAAGAACCTCGGCTTCTTTGGGGATAAACTTTTTAATTACCAAATTCTCGTACATTGTTGTCCCCTTTCTCAAACTATACATATATTATATCAAATTTGAGAAATCAAATCAAGTGAATTTTCAACTTTCCTCTTTGTATTCCTCAGCCCAACATTCGATCCGATCTTGCATGTCTTGTTCAACCATTTCTTCTCGTTCGTCTTCAGCATAATCACCGTAGTCATCATTCCAAAGATGCGAGTAAGAGTAATAGTGCTCCAAAGCTAGGTAATAATTATCAGAAACCACATCGTATTTAGTAAAATGATCCGGAGCTTCTACTATTTCTTCTGAATCAGTACCAGCAAGACCAGCATTGTAGTGCAACACCCATTTTTTCATCTTTTTTCCTTAAACTCACACTATACATATATTATATCAAAATTGAGGAAACAAAACAAGTAAATTTTCAATTAAACTTGTTTAATCAAGCTGCAACAATTGAGGCTCAAATGGAGTATACTCGTAACCTCGTGCATGGGTGATGACCTTAGTATTTCCAACTAGGGTCATATGATGATCGTGAGTATGTCCATGGATCCAATATGGAATCTTATCTGTATTGTCCAAAATAAACTTCGTCATATTAGAAGCATAACCATACATAAGTCCACCATCGTAACCTTGAAGATTTGCGTGCTCCAAGATAGGAGCATGATGGGTCATCACAATACAATTATCGTATAATGCTACTTCTTTTTCGATAAACTTTTTGTGTTTTTCGTGAATACGAATAGCATCTGTAGGATGAAAGGTCCTGTATCCAGGAACCATCATATTTTCACGATCTTTTATACTTATAAGAGCGAAATCGTTCATACCCCTGGCAATCTTGTTAATTTCAACGGGGTCCTTCTTATTCACGTCCATCCACAAAGTATTGGTTATAAGATGATATTTCCCTAGCTTTACTACCCCATTTTGAAGAAGCGTAAAGTTGGAAATATCTTTAGTATCATTACGAATATTTTGTTCTGCGTACTCAATTTTTTCGTTATAGTATTCGTGATTGCCGGTGATAGCGTATACTTCATCAAAAGCTGCACAAATTCTGCGCAAATCTGACATATAAGCAAAGTTCCGCGCTTCTCCAGTGTCTCCAGCAATTAGTAAAATACCCCCATAAAAAGGAATATCAATACGTACAGGTAGTTTGCTTACATCTAGATGTAAATCTGATGTAAAATAAATGTTCATCTTAAAGGATATACTTTGTCAAATATGCGTTAGTATGTGGAAAATTAGAGGGGTTTTTACAACGAACTTCATTCATAATATTAAGTACAATACTTTTAGTATCATTATACTTAATAATTTCTTGTTCACCCGCTTCGCGTTGGTCTTTCAGACGTTTGTAGGAAATCTCCCTACCTGTAGCTTTACAAAATTCATCTCCTGCATTTGCATTACAAAATGCAAATGCAAATTCTAGTGTTCGGAAGTTGTGTCGCAAATCTACTTTAATACAAATTGTAATCCCGCCCTTATCGTAATTTCCTTTCACACTATTATATCTACGAAGATGACGATAAGTAATATACACTTTTGGTTTCATAATTATACCTTTAGAGCTTCCAAATAAGAGTTATATGCCTGTGGCACAAGGTCTGTAAAATCATCTACTACTGCAGCAAAATCTGCACGTAGATCCATTATAATATCTTTTAGTTGTTCTACTTGTTCGGTTAAAACCTCAACAGAACTTTTTAGCTGCTCTAAATCTTCCGAGTCTATCTTTACTTGCGACATTTTTTATCCTTCTCTATCACACTCCAAGTGTGGTGTTTTTCTGTGTAATTAGGAAACTGTTGCGGTTTCACTCCGAAACGTCCTAATAGCCTCTGCATCCACAGAGGCGTATATTCGAAACTTCTCTTTTCCAAATTTATCATAGCATTCCTCGAACATCGGGCGCATTTCCGCTACGCTTTGTACACCAAGTACTGCGTACCTGTACAAAGCCACTTCTACTAGAAACTGTTTTGTATAAGCTTTTGCCAAAGTATTTCTCTATAGGAGTTATATCTAAGTCTTTAATCCAATATTCTTCTAAAGTAGGTATATTGAAGAATTTATTTCCTTCTATATTTATGTACGTTCCTTCTTTACAAGAATAAACCTTATACCAAATATCATCAGAATGGGGTAATGTTGCGGTATACCGATCATCTGTTCCGTATTTTTTAAGCTGATGTTCTAATAACATCATAACACAACAACCCGCATGTGCCATATGGGGCATACCAGATTCTGGATCATTATCCTCCCCTTCTTTAAAGGCAGCAATATGACGCTCTAAAGAAGCAATAAGTCTGCTCCACTTAAATCCTTTACGCCAATTATGGTCTGCGTACTTTTTTGCACCAAAAGTAAATACTTTTGCAATTTCTGACTGTGCACCTGCTGGTACTAAATCCATACGCGGTTTTTCTTCGTCAAATTTCAATGCTTTTTCCATTATATATTATACTATATCCGGCTTGATAAATCAAGTTAATTTTTTAATTAGCTTTCTTATTCCTACTTCTTTATTGTAAACTTCTAATGGACACCAGATTGGAATATAACCCAGTTTAGGGTCTACTTTTTTGAATCCAATTTCTGGATGTCTACAGTAAAATTCTTTTTCCAAATGGGTACAGTATAAGCAAGAATCAATCAATATTTTATACATATTTAAACCATTCAGTATAAAACTTGTCTTCATATTTCCAGTGTATACGTAGTAACATTCTTACTTCCTCCTCTGAGGGTTTAATGTTTAATGATACAAAAATGATACCATGTTCTAAAGACACAAACGCATCATAATTATTAAGAATTTTTAATCCTGCAATAATTTCTTCAATAGTTTTCATTATTGCTCTCATACATTGCGTAAACTACCGGCCAATATTTGGTTATTCTATCTTTAAACTCTTTATCGTATCTTAGATATTCCACATATTTTTCACTGGTTGGGTTTTCTCCCCACTCTTTGTACATTAGATTACGTTTTACGTATAATTTGTTAGTATGTTTCATTTTAATATCCTAAATAAATTTTATACGGTATACCTGCATTTTTTGCTTGATTTACCATATTTTTAGTGCCCCTAGAAAATTCAATATTTTCATGGAATGCTAACACATAATCCGGCCTACCTTCTGTTAGCATTTGTGTATTTCTAATAGGGCCCGCGGCACGACCGTATATGTCCCATTGTGCAGGGAATACTAAAAAAGGTACTGAGTTCTCTTGAGCCCAACTACCTGCCATTCTGTCAGCGCCCGCCGCATCCCCCTCAATAACCGTATCAATTCCGTGTATTTCATCAAATTCATACAGTTTTTCACGTAGATAAACTTCGTCTGCCCAATTACGATCGCCACAAACTAATACTCTCATATATTTCTCCTATAAGTATCGCTAAAACGTATAAAAATACTCCAGCTAGTAATGTTAAACATGTAGCTATAACAGATAATTTCATTGTAGACGTTACAGTATATAGAATAAGTAGTATTAATGTTGAACCTATACCTACACACATTAAAAAGATACCAATAGTTCTAATAGCTAAATAAAGTTCTTTCATATGTTAACGTCATCCGAAGGTTGTAGTTGCATTTTTAATTCTTTTACTTCTGCACGTAACTGTGAGATAGCATCTCTAGCTTGCAACATTCGTTGAGAGTAGGGGCGTTCACTAACGAAATTACCTCGCAGTAACCACAACTCCAAACTATCTAAGTCCTTTTCCTCTATTTTCATAGCGTGCTCCATATAGTGCTGTATCTCTTTCTTTGGCAATCATATCTAATGCCATATTTAATCGTTCAATCTCTGCGTCCTTCACGGCAATCTCTGTGCGCAACCGGTCAAACTTTATCCGTGCTGGGTGGTAGCAAGACATTGACGAGTGCTGGGTACCACAAAATTCGCAATAGTGACTCACTTCGCATCCTCCTCTACCAACTTATTAGGTTGTCCATCCAATACGCCGGATCCTCAGCCGCTCAATCTCTGCGTCCTTCGCGGCGAGGGCGGATTCTGCCTTTCGCAGTGCCATCAATAATCCACGTTCTTCGCCGGATTTTATAATGCAGCCGACAAGACTCTCAGGATATGGCCCGAAGTGGTCGCGTGCTGCTCCAGTGGTCTTAAACCATTCTCCGCAATGGAAGCACTGCCAACCGTTTTCGGGTTTTGGATAAGTTGCCGACAACCGCGCAATCTCCGCATTCGCCTTCGCCGCTTCGATCACGGCGAACCACCGATCCGATCCAAGCATATCTATAGGGGGGTACTCCTTCCTAAGCAATCGTGGCACCCACCAAGGGTGATGCATTCCATAACACGGAGTAGCGGTAAATACCTCACTGTTACGCCATACGAAATATCGCGCGGATGCGGGCGGGTATTGGGCATCAACTGACATCCATCCATCATAGATCATATCTTGTCCTTCTGAAAAGAATACCATTTAAATGCGTTAGATTTTAACCAAAACTGTTCTTTACGTTTTGTTGTATTAATTTCTTCTTCTACTTCTTTTCTATATTTAAGTAATGCTAAAGAGTGTGAAACGTCTCCATGACAATTATGTGGACACTGTGGACATTCACACCAAACTCCTGGAGCGTGTGGTTTCATGTAATTAACTCATAAATGTGCCACACAAAAATACCATCTTGTACAGTAGAAATATATTTACGTGCAGCAAATTCAAAAATGTGTGATGTACCCAATATTTCTACAGTACGTTTTTCTAAGTCGCTATTTACGACACACTCCGCCCACAGACATAATTTGTCTTTTTGCATTTGTACAGATAAAAATGTTGCATCTTTGGGTACTAAAATAGTTTGTTCTTCTGTAAACTCTAGTGGGAATTTTAATATAGTCTTATTCATATTTGATGTTCTTCCATTACCATGTAGTGTTAATAAACTCTTCACCGCCGCCACCGCCACCACCACGTTCGGGGTTTCGCACTAATTGTCTTTTATATAATCCTTCATATTTCTTTTGCGCCGCGGCGAGGGCGGATTGCAGTGCCTTAGTTTCCGCGTCGCACTTCATGCGGTAGGTCATGTGGAAGTCCTGCCGCTCGCGGTCCAATCGAGCAACTTTTGCGTCAACAGCCTGTGCAACTACCTCTACTAACGTATGTGGCCAGCCTTCGCTACCAATCACGGTATTGCTGATGATATCGAATTTATTTTTGCACCACATCGCCAACCATACAAGCTGGTCATCGCTACTATTTGCTCGCTCTTTCTGCCGCACAACCTCATCACACAGGTCGCGTATTTTGGCCGCTTGTTCGGTGACTAGCTTTGTGAAGTATTCTAGTTGAGTAGGCCCACCATTGTCACTAAACATTATGTTTGTTGTTCATATTTTTATCCCCCGTTCGGCAAAGGCAGTCGTGACAAGCGCTAAGAATTTTGTTTTTTGTGCATCCCACGCCGCACACCACGCTGCGTCCCTCGATTCATCCCCCACCGCAGCCCACGCCGTAACCCACGCTACAATACGCGCCGCAGCCCGTGCCGCATACCACGCTGCGTCCCCCGGCGCATCC
>SPBV01000165.1 GCA_004525885.1 Nitrosomonadales bacterium | reverse complement strand
GAAGGTAATTTCACCTCGAATCATGGATTTTACAAAAATTAGGTTATTACGTAGGGCAGGATGTGGCATAGAAAATAAATCTGGCCACCCTTTGCGCCAAGAGCTGATAAGAACGCATCAGAAAAGTAATGCGCTTAGGCATATTTGCCAATAACCAATGTAATCTTTAAATTTATAAAATTTTTCTCAAGTTTTTCACGTCAAGCAAGTGCACATCTGGGCCTGATGGAAGATCGCCAACATTTCAAGTTCCCGAAAAATAAAGACCCATTGGGAGAAGTAGCCACACAATGAGGGTCATAGAAGACTTCTGGAGATATTCCTAGCCGCTCGCAAAGTCATTTCCACTCACATCTGTAAAATATCCAGAATTCATGTACTTTTCTGACGGGGGCTTTCCCTACAACTAGAATACGGACATGAGAATGTAACTGGCACACTGGTCGTGGTCCAAGTACCAAGTGCCAAGTGCCAAGTGCTCCAAGCAAACACTACACAGTTGAAAACTTCACTAAGCAATGATGAGACAACTATCATAGACTAAGTATTAAAGATATAGACTATCGTTTATGTACACTTAAATCAATAATAAGGATAATTGTTATTATTTATTTAATATTAAGCCAAGTTTTTGTCTCTTATAATTTGCAGAGCTTATCGGTTAGCAGCAAGTCTAACTCTGGATAAACTACTATAAAAAATGAACATACGTTCTTTTTACCTATTTTATTTTTTGATACCAAAATTTAAGGCCGTTTATTGATGTCTAGAAAAATTGGGCTGGTTCTGGGGTTGTTTTTGTTTATTTACTCTCTGTTTTCCACGCCACCTGCCAACATGAGCGAACAAGCCTGGGTCACAGCAGGGGTTGCCACGTTGATGGTAGTTTGGTGGGGCACCCAAGTCCTTCCAATACCTGTCACGTCATTATTCCCAATTATTTTATTTCCATTATTAGGAATCAGCTCAATTCGAGAGGCTGCAGCACCTTATGCCAATCCTATAATCTTTCTGTTGTTAGGCGGTTTCATTATTGCGACAGCCCTACAACGTTGGCAATTACACAGGCGTCTAGCATTATTGATTTTACATTTAGTGGGTAGTCATCCTCATGCTATTGTCGGCGGTTTTATGTTTGTTAGCGCATTTTTGTCGATGTGGATCAGTAACACTGCAACGACAATAATGATGCTTCCTGTTGCGATATCGCTTGCTCAAGTCATGCTTGAAGGGGGGTCTAAAGAGACAGCTAATAAATTTACTGTTTGTCTCATGTTGGGGATTGCTTATGCGGCAAGCATCGGTGGTTTAGGCACCTTGATCGGTACACCACCCAATGCAATGGTGGCAGCCTTCATGACCGAAACTTACGGTATCAACATTGGTTTTGCCCAATGGATGAGCTTTGGCCTACCAGTCGTATGTATCCTGTTGCCACTCGCGTGGTTGTTGCTAACACGCTTGTTATTCACTTTCGATCTGGCGCATAACGTGTCTGCTATTGATATCGTTGGTAGTGAACTAGAGGCTATGGGAGCAATAACCACACCAGAGAAGCGCACAGCAATTGTCTTTGTCTTTGTTGCTTTGGCCTGGATGACCCGGCCACTCTTACAACAGATTCCTGGTCTAGCTGCATTAAGCGATACAATTATAGCTATGGCAGGTGCAATTTCACTCTTTTTAATTCCATCTGGAGATGAGCAGCAAAGAGATACACGGCTACTAGATTGGTCAACGGCTAAAGATATTCCTTGGGGCGTATTGCTATTATTTGGTGGCGGTCTAAGCTTAGCAGCTATGATAAGCGGCAGCGGTTTGGCAACCTGGTTAGGTACCGTGTTATCGGTACTTACTAATTTTCATATTTTTATTCTGATGTTATCCATCGTTACGATGGTAGTATTTTTGACTGAACTCACCAGCAATACCTCAACTACTGTGACTTTGCTACCTGTTTTGGGTGGCCTCGCCACTGCAGCATATATTGAACCCATGTTGTTAATTGGACCAATGGCCCTCGCTGCAAGCTGTGCTTTTATGTTGCCCATCGCTACTGCGCCCAATGCTATTGTGTTTAGCTCTGGTAAAGTATCGATTCCACAAATGGCAAAAGCTGGGTTTTGTCTAAATCTGGTAGCTATTACACTAATTACCCCATTGTCTTATCTATTAATTCCATTAATTTTTCTATGAAATTTTCATCGGCGCAATCAAATTGCTTTAGTTTAAATATGTTAATTTCTGTTGAAATGAAACTAAGTGCAACCACATGTACTCTATAAAAGTACAAATTAATTTCTATCTACCCATAAAGGAAAAAAATGGATTCAAAAGATGAATTTGTCCGCATGATGCACTCCAAGCTAGACCAATGGAATAATAAAATAGATGCTCTCGCTTCCAAAATAGATCAAACCGGGGATCAAGTCAGCACTGAATACCACCAGCAAATTAAAGTTCTGCATAATAAACATGATGAAGTACATAAGAAACTGAAGGACCTAGAGCAATCAAGCGAGGGTGCCTGGGAGGATATGAAAGTAGGTGTTGAAATAGCCTGGGAAGATATGAATATAGGTATCGATGCTGCTTGGGATGTCATTGGCGAAGCAATAAATTCAGCTAAGTCTCGCTTCAAATAAGCTGCAGCAGGAAAACAGCTGAGCTGTCTCATTAGTTACAGCTCCAGAATATCCCCTTCTTGAGGCACATCAACTCGCAGCCCCATCTTCCGATTTAGATGGTCACGAAATTCCTGTTTGGACTGGGCCTCACCGTGAACAACATGGACATAAGGATCACTATTGAAATTGCTGATCCAACGCGATAAATCATCAATATCCCCGTGTGCAGACAGGCCGCCTACCGTGTGAATCTGTGCATGTACCGAATAGAGGCTACCATGGATTTTGACCTGCTCATAACCATCTACCAGCTTACGGCCTAACGTACCACTTGCCTGGTATCCAACAATCATTATGTGTGCGCACTTTTGTGAGATATTGTGCTTCAAGTGATGAATGATACGCCCACCATTACACATCCCACTACCAGCAATAATGATAGCCCCTGTCTTGATATTGTTAATCGCCATCGAGTCCTCCACCGAGGAGCTCAGATGTAAGTTATTCAAAAGTGGCATTTCATTGACCTTTTGTCTGAGACGGGTAGCATCCTCATCATACAGATGAGGATGCTCCCAGTAGACTTTACTCGCCTTGATTGCCATCGGACTATCAAGAAACACTTCCCAGCGATCCAATTCCCACTCGTCGTAATAAACCCCCATGAGATAAAGAATTTCCTGGCTGCGGCCTATCGAAAAAGCGGGGATCAGAAGATTACCGTGCTCGTTTCGTGCCATACTAATAATGTTACCAATTTCATCAATCGTTTTCTGCCGGTTGCGATGACGACGGTTTCCGTAAGTACTCTCAATCAGCACATGGTCTGCAGACTGGATAACAGCCGGATCATTGAGAATGGGAGTATCGTATTGACCCAGGTCACCACTGAAAACGATTTTCTGCTCACGACCACCTTCCTCCATCCAGACTTCCACGCTGCTAGAACCAAGGATATGCCCGGCGTCCTGAAAGCAAATATGGATTCCAGGGAGTATTTCTCGTTTCTCCCTGTAACGTAGACCAACAAAATTTTCTAGCGCCTCTTGGGCATCTTTGATTGTGTAGAGTGGTTCGATTAAAGATTTCTTTTCACGATTACGCCACTTGTTCTCGTACTCGGCATCACGTTCCTGTAACGATGCTGAATCCTGTAGCATGATCTTACACAGATCACAGGTCGCATTTTGTGCATAGAGCGGACCACGATAACCCTGCTTGACCAGTAATGGAATTCGGCCTGAGTGGTCAATATGGCCATGACTAAGTACAACCGCGCTGATCTTATCCGGTGAAAATGGAAAAGGCTCTCTGTTCCTTGCCTCGACATGACGCCGCCCCTGGATCAAACCACAGTCCAATAACACTAAGTGATCATTGGCCCGCAGAATATGACAGGAACCTGTAATACCACTGGTAGCCCCATAAAATTCAATGTGCATTGGTGCCCTACTTCTCTATTCCTAATTAAATGCCTAATCTAGAAAAGTTACATCTAATTAAACCTTAAAGAATAATTAGATTCGAATAATATGCCAATAAATTTATTCGAGGATACTGTACCGCAAGCGGATGGGTTTAACAGCAAACCTAATACAATGGTTTTATTTCGTCATCTTAATCACTTCAACGATCCTAGAATTTATATTCTAAAAATGGACTATTGTCTTTAGTATGATT
>SPBV01000169.1 GCA_004525885.1 Nitrosomonadales bacterium | reverse complement strand
ATATTGAAGCAATCCAAATGCAAGGCGTTGGCAGATTTTAGTATGGATTGAATTTCTAGATTCACCAAAGTGCTGAATACTAGTGGCCTGATACCATCGATAATAGCGCTCTGGTTAATTTGTGTTACAGCAGCTGATGCTTTTTCTAGTGTATCTAGATAGGGAAGAGTGTTTTCTGTAAAAGACAAATCTTCAAATTGTTTGAGTAGACTGTGTCCAAGTTTTTCAGCAGTGATACCAGTACGGTCGGAAATGAAAAATGCGGTACGTCTAAGTGGTTTCAGAGTAATTGACATTTGTATATCTATATCAACAATGTTTACTATGATAAAAGAGTGGCTGTGTAGTATATAACTAGTTTAATAGTGGTCAGCTAGTTTTACTATAAAAGAGCAAATAGGAGAAGAAATGGATGATTCAAAATATGTTGTATGGTTTGACAAGCTGAACATGGGTGACGTGGCTAACGTTGGCGGAAAGAATGCCTCACTTGGGGAAATGATCAGCGAATTATCCCATGCCGGAGTGAGAGTTCCAAGCGGCTTTGCAACAACCTCCAATGCCTATCGTGATTTTTTAAATCAGAAAATGGAACGGGGCACTCTGGCAAAATCTATTGAAAAAGTACTGGCTACGCTGGATATTGAAGATGTCGCAGCACTTACTAGAACGGGTTCACAAATCCGTAAATGGATACTTGAAGCGCCATTACCGCCAAGGTTAGATAAGGAAATTGCCATTGCTTATGAGATGCTACTAGAGGAAGCAGGAACTAGTGATATTTCGGTTGCGGTACGCTCCTCAGCCACTGCTGAAGACTTAGCAGATGCCTCTTTCGCTGGGCAACAAGAAACCTTACTTAATATCCGTGGACTGGATAATCTCTTGGAAGCAGTTAAATACGTATTTGCTTCACTTTACAACGACCGTGCTATTTCTTATCGTGTTCACCAAGGATTTTTTCACTCTGAAGTGGCCCTGTCAGCCGGAGTTCAACGAATGGTGCGCAGTGACATCGGTTCTTCTGGGGTGATGTTTACACTAGATACTGAATCAGGTTTTGACCAAGTAGTATTTGTAACTGCTTCGTATGGACTTGGCGAAACGATAGTTCAGGGTGCGGTGAATCCAGACGAGTTTTATGTTTATAAGCCCACATTAAGACAAGGGAAACCTGCGATTTTGCGACGTAAGCTAGGATCTAAACTTGTCAAAATGCAGTTTAGTACTAACAAAACTGTCCATCATTCGGTAGAAACATTAGATGTTGCTGAAGTCGAAAGAAAACGGTTCTCTATTACTGATGAGGATGTGGAAGAACTTGCCCGTTATGCAATTGTAATCGAAAGGCATTATAAAAAACCAATGGATATTGAATGGGGAAAAGACGGAACCGACGGTAAACTCTACATTTTGCAGGCAAGGCCTGAAACAGTGCAATCCTCTTCTACATTTAAATTGCTACGGCAATATCGTTTAAAAACAAAATCGAAAATATTGGTATCAGGGAATGCCATTGGCCAGAAAATAGGTAGTGGGCCGGTTCGACTGATTCTGAAAACAAGTGAAATGTCTCGTGTACAGAAGGGTGATGTTTTGGTGACTGATATGACTGACCCTGACTGGGAACCTATAATGAAGCGCGCCTCTGCTATTGTCACCAATCGTGGTGGGCGTACTTGCCATGCTGCTATCATCGCTCGCGAACTTGGTATTCCAGCAGTGGTAGGTTGTGGCAATGCCACAGATTTATTGTTGGAAAATCAAATGGTTACGGTATCATGCTCAGAGGGAGATACCGGTAATGTATTTCAGGGTGCGTTAGAAGTTGAAGTAATCGACCTGAAGTTAGAAACGATGCCAGAGGCACCAGTTAAAATCATGATGAACGTGGGTAATCCAGAACTGGCATTTAGCCTTCAGCGTCTGCCAAATAATGGAGTGGGACTAGCGCGGCTCGAGTTTATCATCGCTCAGATGATAGGAATACATCCAAAGTTAGCATTGGATTACCCCAATATCCCTGTGGATTTAAAACGAGATGTAGAAAATCACTGTGCAGGATATCGTGATCCAGTAAGCTTTTATGTGGAAAAACTTACTGAAGGTATCGCTATGCTTGGTGCGGCGTTTTTCCCTAAGCCAGTAATCGTACGCATGTCAGATTTTAAGTCAAATGAATACTCCAAACTTCTTGGTGGACAAGAATACGAGCCAAAGGAAGAAAATCCGATGTTGGGTTTTCGTGGAGCCTCACGCTATGTTTCCGAATCGTTCCGTAATTGTTTTGAGCTGGAATGCCGGGCATTAAAAAAAGTGCGCGATGAAATGGGGCTTACCAATGTGGAAATTATGATCCCATTTGTGCGAACTCAGGCTGAGGCTAAACGGGTAATAGAACTTCTAGCTGAGAATGGTTTGAAACGTGGGGAGAATGGATTGAGATTAATTATGATGTGTGAAATTCCATCTAACGCACTGCTTGCGAATCAATTCTTAGAATACTTTAATGGTTTTTCAATTGGATCAAACGATCTCACTCAGCTTACACTTGGGCTGGACCGTGATTCTAGTCTTGTTGCTAAATCATTCGATGAGCGTGATCCTGCAGTAAAGGCCTTGCTGCATCTTGCAATTCAGGCGTGTCTTAAAAGCGGTAAATATGTGGGGATTTGTGGCCAAGGACCATCAGATTACCCTGACCTAGCAAAATGGCTGGTGAATGAAGGGATCGAGAGCCTTTCACTTAATCCTGATGCTGTGGTGGAGACTTGGTTATATTTGGCTAAAGGAGACTGAAGTTGAAATGTATTTGAGAATATACATGCGTTTCTTATCTAAATTTTCTGTGTAAAGTAGCTGTTGTATTACGTTTTTATCGTCTATATGTGCGTATATCATCATATGGAAGCAATAGAGCAACGGAGTGCAAAGAATGAGTAAGCATATTAAACGTCACGGATTATCAATCGGTATAGAACGTATTAACAACCACTTCTTTCTAACGTTAAGAGTGACCGGTAAACTTACTCACGAAGACTATGGCACCATTACGCCAGTGATTGAATCTGCTCTCGAAAGTGTTAAAGAAGCAAAGATCAGAGTTTTTCTAGATGCCTCCGAACTGGAAGGATGGGAGGCGAGGGCAGCCTGGGATGACTTTAAGTTAGGTATGAAGCATGGTAAAGGGTTTGAAAAAATAGCCATACTTGGTAATAAAAAATGGCAAGAGCTCGCGACAAAAATTAGCTCATGGTTCGTATCCGGTGAGTCAAAATACTTTGAGGATGTAAATGAAGCACTCAGATGGCTAGAGGACTAATTAGGTGATCATGATATAAATCGAACAAGCACCTGTTTATTTAGAGTTATAAGGTTGGGTTTGATTCGTGAGCGTAGATTTTCTCATGTCGATTTTGACAAGTAATGCAGCGTTGTGCAGTAGGAAAGGCCATTAGTCGATCAAAGCCAATTTTTTCACTACAATCAATACAGTTACCAAAGTTATTCCCTAATAAATTATTAAGAGAAATTTCTATTTTACGCATCTCATGTACTTGTCGATCAATGATCGTGGCATCAAGATCCATCAGCATGTCGACTACCGAATTGTCACCAACATCATTTAAAGTGCTTGCTAGACTAATATGTCGTTGGTCACTAGAGCTGCCTAGTTCACTACGAACTTCTTTTTGTAATTTTAAGTAGCGATGTTGCAGCTCTCTTTTCAGTTTTGCCAATTGTTCTTTTGTCAGACCTGCCATGATAAGCTCCTGCAATTTTTGTTGTCGCTGCTATTTAGTAGAAAATAGGATATCAAGATTTAGACTTGTACCTAAAGAAGTAGTTTCACAGTATTCAAATGGATTCCATAAAACTCAGCCATCTTATTTGAAATGACCCGTAGCAGAATTTATTGCCTCGTTAACGGCATCCCAAGCGGCATCGATTCCTATATTCATATCTTCCCAAGCTATTTCAACACCCACTTTCATATTCTCCCAGGCACTCTCGCTTGATTGCTCTAGATTATTTATTTTCTTACGAATTTCATCACGTTTATTATGCAGAATTTTAATTTGTTGGTGGTATTCAGAGCTAATTTGTTCCTCGGTTTGGTCCACTTTGGTAACTAGAGCATCTATTTTATTATTCCACTGGTCTAGTTTTGAATGCATCTT
>SPBV01000090.1 GCA_004525885.1 Nitrosomonadales bacterium | reverse complement strand
GTATAGACAAGGTTGCCTACTGTACCGTACATGCGCCACAAAATGGATTCACTCGTGTGAAAGCCAATCTCATGTCGTATAAAAGTCAGAAATTTCTCACCACTCGCCAGTCCCGTCACTTACTCACAATTCAGTTGTCCTTTGCACGTATCCATGGTGTCCTTTTGCACGAGTCTCCATCCAATACAAATACATAGGTCATTTCCAAGGCACCAAATATCCGTCATGATGATGATGTCATGATTGTCTATAACCCCGTCGGCCGCCGGTATAGACAAGGTTGCCTACTGTACAATGAAATGAAATGAAATTCTTAACGGTCGTTATCTATTCTAAAGTAAAAAGACTAGGGTTCCATACCGTCCCTCCTCATCCTACTATAGTAGAAGTTGAAAGGAATCTACGCTTTTGCGTAGGAATTGTTTGTGTTTGTGAGCGCTACGTGAAGAAGTTGCGTATATCTCGGGCATTGGTGGTCTCTCGTATACGTTCGTTCATCGTGTGAATTCGTTCAATGGATATGCACCAAGCTTGAATAGCATAATTCGGGTCTGTCTGCCGTTCTAGGTAGGGTCTATGAAAGTACTTTTTGTCTTCAGGTTCAAAATCGTTCTCTTTGTCGTACCATGTGGCTAGTTGCGTTAGAAGTATTCTTCGTTGTTCATTGTAGTCATTCAGTATCTTGTCCGAGTGAAGGGCATCATTTCTGATTTGCCACAGATTGAGGCTCATAAATACAACTTGCTTGATAAGGTTTGCTGCCCACCAGTTTCCGGAGTAATGTTTGGGTAATGGTTCAACCTTAGAATCGATGCGGTGTTGGCTCTGTCTCGAGTATTCGCGTTGCTGTATTTCTGTCCATGTTTTGCTAATGCGCCCTTTGAAGAAATTATTCCATCCTATTAGTTGCTGTTCGGCTAATGCCTGAGTACATCCCTCGTGGTCTAAATCTTCTGGGTACTCCCATTCTATTTCTAATATGCCTTCGTTGAGCCACTCTCGCATTGCTTTGAGTATGATAATCATAAGGGGTTTTGAGGTACCGGCTTTCTGCATCCATCTTGCTATACTCTGGATGCATCGCTTGATCTCATCGGGTTTCGGGTTCATTCTGCAGTGTAGGTAATGTTGCGGTCCCTCGTGCTCTCCGCATTTCATGGGGCATTGGCTTAATTCCTGATACTCAGTTTCTTCGAGTGGTTCCTTGCGATGGGTGCTGCGTGCGAACTTTTCTTTTTGGGAGCCTGTGTTTTGCCAGTCGTGTACATATTTGGATACTTTGATTCTCTTGACCATAGGTATAGATTTCATGTAGCGCCCGAATGATTGCCAGTCAATTAGATTGAAAGTTTCGGGTGCCCATTCGTTCCTTTGGCACAGATATGTTTGGACTGGTTCATATTTCATTGCGTGACTAATTGCATCCTTTACATTGTGAGTCACCACGTTAGAGTTGAGTACAAGAGCAATCTCGGACCTAGGTAATACTGTCGTCATCATTGGTTGGATTCCCTCATTACGGCATTGCCCTGCGATTCTATCCATCTCTATATTGTAGTGAGCCAAGCGAGGTAGTGGGCTTGTAACTTTGCAAAGTGCATAAAGAGCGTCATCTTGATGGCCTTTTACATGAGTGAATGCACTAGTGCATGGTAAGCTTTCCAGGATGTGAATTGTCTCGGCCCAAATGTCATAGTCTGTCTTGCAGTATTTGATAGATCCCATTTCCGGCTGAATGCCGTATTTGAGTCGCTTGATTACCGTGTCATTGTCAATGTAAAAGTTGAGATGTCCTTCGGTTGCTGTGATAGAGTGTCGAATGCAGAGGATCTGTACTAGAAGTGCTATTCCAAACGCCCCGTAATGTTCAGTTCTGAGGGAACAGATGGATTTCGGGTCCCCTGGTGTCCTGCTTGAGCCTACAATGGATTCTGTTGGATCATCTCGAATCGTTCTTAGTGTGTAGGCATGTGCAGCTTCTCCATTCTTGACCGTACCATCGCTCCATGCGTGAATCATATTCTTTGACATGAGCGCGTGGGCTAGTGCTAATCCGTCGTCAGGAGGTATGGACACGTTTCCAACTGCTTGGCTATATGCAGGTGGTAAAAGGTCAATGAGTGCCCTCATCGTCATGCCTGTCGTGGGAATTTGAGGTGGCCAATGTGGCTGTGTTATGTTGTTTCGTGACGTAGGCCCGATGGGTCTATGAAGGGGGCAGCTGTCAGCAGTACGGTGGATGTCGAGATACGTTGCGTGTAATGCATCTCTCCAGATTTTCCAAGCTCTTGGGGGTGGTTTAGGTTGGTATGGGTAGTCCATGGCTGTCTCGTTTTGCTGAGTACCGTTCATTGCCCATTGCTGAATGTATGCACCGTTTGCGTCCATGATTTCGCTAAGCATTGTGACATTGAGATATAGCCTGCACGCGTTGACCATCCATATCGTGTCTTTGACGAGTTGTGGTGTTTTAGCTTGGATAGTTCGTAGGACTGCATCAATAATTGCTTCATCGTTGACGTTGGATTTGGGTGGGCGCCAAAGTTCTGGTATTTGGATGTGTCCTTGGATTGCTCGTAGTTCTTCCCATATGAAGGTGATGCATGATGTATCCCTCGGTAGTCTGTGGGGGAACAGATGCGGGTCCTGACTGAGGAATGGCTGTGCGGTGCCGATGTGAAGTTGATACGCATTGAATGTCATTAAGATGATGTTGCCTAAGTTGCCCCTTTTTCGCACATTTCCTATGAGACGACGTACGTGCTGTGCTAGTTGCTCTACCTTGAGGTCCGTAAGGTTCAATCCTCCAAGTTCGTATGGTCCATAAATAACATCCCGTTTCATATTCCGATTGATCCCGAGTTTTGGAAGCATAACTTTGTAAAATGGGCATTGGATTGCATCGCACTGCTTGGCGGAGAATGTTGTAATCGGTAAGCAGAAATTTATAGCCGGTTTGTATCTTACCTGGTATACTGTTAATACATCTCCAGTGTCGAATGGAGCCGCAGCTAGCTTCATTGCCATGTCTCTCACAAGTTGTAGGCGATATTGGAATTCATTTGTAAACGATCCGTCAGGTGCCATGCGTACTCCAAGTAGTCTTCCTCCTGTCGATGGATCCTGTCGTTGGATTGGGATTGCGTGTGGCATGTTGGTGGGTTGTACAGAGCATTGACCTGGTGTGTCATTTACGCTACGCATTTTTGGTTCGCCAGGTCTTAAGTTCCGGAAATGGTAGGTATCAAATCGATATAGCATTAGAGATAGCATGCATTTGCGGATCTCAACTGCTCCTCCCGTAATTTTCAATAATGTGTCCCATGTTTGCAGTCCTCTTTGGCATTCGAGAAGTATTGCCTCACATGTTGCTGTTTGGTCGAAGGAGAATAAGATTTTGTTATCATCCACGAAACTGAGAATCCATTGTTGCACTGCGGCTATGCTTTGAACCGGATCTGATATTGTGCATCCGGCGAAGAATGTCTTAAATGCGAGTAGAAGAGTTTCATTATGCCCATGCCAGTTAGTAATGCCTCCTCCGTTCCCTTGGCCTTGACCTCCTAGTCGATCCTTTGTACTTCGTTGAATTGATTCGGGCGAGATTCCATAACCTGTCTTCACATTATGTTTCATTGCGTGAATTGTAATCGATTGGCATTGCGCTGTTTGTGCTTTGCAACCCAGTCTCCTATTCGTCATAGCTGTGACGTTTCCTTGCATTCGATCAAAGCAGCCTTTGGCGTCAACATCGAGAAGGCCCATTGGTGTCCTCATTATCCTACTATATTCAGATGTGTACTGTAATCGTGATAAGAGTTCATGGCAGTTCCGTCCTTTTCGTCCTCCATACGTTTCGTCAGAGTTGATTTGATGTTCGTCCGCGTGTCGCATGAGTCGGCGGCCCAGTAGCAGCTTTAGCGCACCATTGAAATCGCCTTCGTAGAGTTGGATGTTACGAAATGAATTGGCATACGGTTGATCCAATTTTTGAAGCAATACATGAATGGACCTTTGCCATCGCGGAAATGAGAAGCCATATCGGAAGGGCATGTCCATGAAGATTGCGTGTATCGCTGCAATATCCGGATCATAGCAAGCTGCTTTCCAATGAGACATAGTAATGCCGCTTGGGCCACACGCAGTCTTATCAGGAGTTTTGCTGAATATCAGCATATAGTCTGCAGTAGAAATGTCACTTTCGCAGTCGATCATTGGTTCACCGTTCTTGGAAGATGGTCTAAGAAGCGCTGATAGAAATGCAACAGTTTCGGCTTTATCGGGAATGTTCATCCCCTCTATGATACGCATATCAAATGTGCCTTCAATAATTGAGTCCGCTGCCTCTTTTTCAGCATCCTCTCCTACCAGGTCAGCTAGCGGTCCTAATGCGAAGGGCGAATTGGCAGATGCTAGTAAGGAATGTTTGGTTCTCTGCAGTAAAATGTCATTGACCATCCCTTCTTCAGTGATATCCATCCATTGGTCTGGTATTTCCGAATTGGGTACTGGTACTTTGACCATCTTTGGTAATCCTGTGCGAGGACCCTTCATATAGAGTTCATGCTTCTGGTGTTTGGCCTTACTTACTTCGACGTTGTAAATGTGCTTTCTTGCAGATTCGTAGGAGATACCTCGTTCATCTGCTGTGCGTTGGATCAACTCATCTACGTGAGCTAAATGTAAGTCCGTCGCTTGAGCTTTCGTGCTGGTCCAGTTCTTCGTTGCTCTTATGTGAGCTTCCATTACTCCTTCTTCACTTGTCGCTTCCTCAACCTCGATGCCCTCTGGTTTGGTTACTCTTTCTCCCGCAGGGTCTCCTTCCAGTGCTGCCGTTCTTCTATGATTCCAGTATCGCATAATAGTTCCGAATTTCTTCAAGGACGGAGACCAGAGGAAATTATTAGCATAAGAAGGTCCGCATCGTTTCGCTGCAGCTCTCATGGTCTCGATGCGTACATTGTCAAGTGTTATTATTCGCTTGATCAATTTGGCTCGTTCCACTGGGTTAGCAGTCTCGAACTTCTGGTGGATGTCACGGACTTGTTCAGGTAACTTGGCTATATGCCAGAATTGTTTCACGAGTTGGATATATTTTTCGACCGCTTGTACATTTTGCATTGTAAGTGGAACCCTGAGCTTCTTAGTAGGGTCCGGTTGAAATTCGAATAAGAACTTTTCGCTAAAATCTACGAGGAGTTCACGGTGGTCTTGATTGCCCGAGTAATAGAACGGTGCATAACCGACCCGAGTTACCCCTTGGAGCATAAATGGGCATACCAGAGCTATATCTATGCATGTAGTGCCTCGGTAGTAAGTCGCTGGTGGTTCTGTATCGGGGTGAAGATAGTGAAACGGAGATAATAGTCCCGTGTCGGACATAAAGTTGGCCATTTCGGGTGAGTTAATATCTGTGTTCGAGTCCATAGTCAATGAGATGAAGTAACCTGCCGCTCTCCGAGTGACCACGAATTCCTTCAAGTCTGCATCAAATGCTTTTCTAGGATTTTTGCTCAGTGGGTGTAGATCCTTTGCCATTGCTCGTGTTTCTTGTGCTGCAATCCCTTACCCCCCGAGCGTTCCTCCTTTGCACACTTTATATGCACTGATAAAAAGCAATTTCCGATTGCGCTTGCCCAGTAGTACAAGGTAACTCCAACGGCCGTACTTATCTTTTCCACGTTCAATTATCCTTCCAGCATATCCTCCTTGCACCCATATCATATTAGATCCAGGATTATAGTCATCCTTTCGCATGCTCGGTTCTGGTGGGTATGATTGTTGGATGCCCATGTTACGATCGAATCGTTTAAATGCATTGGTAAATCGGCTCCGAATGGATGGATTCTGGAGGTTAAGATTGATTTCATTCATTGATCCCATATCCACTTGAAGCGCTACGGTTCCTTGTAGGTATAGGTCTATCGAATATCCATCGTGAATGCTCAAGCCATTAAGGTTTACATGATGTACCCTGAAGGTGTCGGATTCCCGGGTGCTGGGCCAATGTTGTGAGAATCGTGGTTGATGCCCTTGCCATTGATTGCTTTCTTCGCCCCGTGATTTCATCTTAGCAATACGAGAGAGAGATTGCTTTTCTAAACCTTTATGGTAGACTTCGTTGGCTTCGGATGCAGCAAGCTTCCCATTTTTCTTGTGTAATAGGTTAAGTTTGATGGCTATGAGATTGGGTGTGTGAGTGATTTGCGTCTGAGTGATGTAGCCTTCTTTCGATAACGACATGGACCGCTTGTCAAAGGATAGGTGGGTGGAACCAGAGCTGTTTGGACAACCCCGTTCCGTGCACTCCGAGGACATTAGACACCGGCCCCGAAACCGCTGCTGGAACTACTTTGTCCAGCGTTTGGGTTTTGGGAGCTATGAGGGGAGTAAGAAAGACCGGGGCTAGCGGAAATGCTTGTTGGGAACGTCGGGGGATCGCGACCTACTCGTTGGTTCGCTTCATACTGAGTCGAGTCATGGAGAATATTAGGGTACGATAGTACATCATCACCATCAAGGGTGTGTTTGACTGCCTCTGCTCTCGGGCTTAAGTCTCCTCCGTGCATTAAAGTATCGGTAATGTCCTCGATGCTTTCATCGTCTTTGTTGCTATTCTTCTGTAGGATGTGCTGGGTAATAATCTTCGTGAGTGTTGCGAGTTGTCTGTTGAGGGCGTCGAACTTCCCATTCATATCAGTCAAGCTGGCATTATTCATAGTAATTGCTTCAGCCATAGTTGTCATAGTCGCTTCAAGGATCGTTACGGTATGGCTCAGCGAGGCAGCACTAGAGTCTTGTTTCTGTTGGCTTTCTTTCATTTCTTTCATTGCGGTTTGTAATGCGCTAATTTCATTTCTCGTCTCTTCATTCTGTGGAGGGGGTGTGGATACAATGGTGGCTGCGGGTGGTCGGGTTACAGTTTTCTTCTCGGGCGCAGTACTGTTGGATTTGATTAGTTCCTCAGCAAATTGCTTCCAAGTCTCTGCTGCTCCTTCGCGTAGATGGCTCGGGTCAGTCTCTGTGGGCTCTCGTCCCGT
>SPBV01000051.1 GCA_004525885.1 Nitrosomonadales bacterium | reverse complement strand
TTGGAAGAGCGTGTTGAGACTGCCCGCCAACTTATGAACAAAGCTCGCCAAGGATATAACGAAGTGCGTTGACACACTGATTGTTTAAAACTAAACCACTATAATTAGAATTCATTTTGTATTTATCAAGACCAAAACATACAAGATCTGTAGGTAGTTTGTCCTCATTTATGATTTTTTAGGCATAACCTACGTAGAGGCTATTGCCATTAATCGTTTTGGGATTATTTTGCCACAAGTTGTAACTTCTCCTAATCCTAGGAATTGTTTCTCTTGATCATACAGTCTGATTTTTTCCATTTCCGGGAATTTATCTGCTAAAGCTAGGTCGGTTACTATTTGTCCATGCGATAGAAGTTTAAAAGCTACGCTGTCCACAAACACAGCTGGTAAATTATGTAAGAGAGTGTCCGTAGGGCTTAGACAAGTATCACGTTGTGAGGGTGACATGCTTTCAAGCATATCTAGTGTATAGGCGTCTAACAAATCAAGGTTGTCTATGGTCTTTCGACACAGAGAAGTAAGGTATGCCCCACCGCATCCCAGTATCCTGCCAATATTTTCTGCCAGAGTGCGTATATAGGTGCCCGTGCTGCATTTAACTGTGATACCCATCTTATTTCCTTCAAGTTTTTCTACTTGCAAATCATAAATTGATACTTCTCGCGGTTGTCGTTCAATTTCTATCCCCTTTCTTGCGTAGGTATACAAAGGTTTCCCCTGGTGCTTCACAGCACTATACATAGGTGGAGTTTGCATAATTTTTCCGATTAAACTTTGTAATTTTAATTCAACTTGCTGCTGTGTCAGGTTAACACCACCTACAAAAGAAATTACTCCGTCAGCATCACCAGTTGAGCTGATGTATCCAAGTTTTAGAGTGGCTTTATAGGTCTTGTCGGCACCCAATAAAAACGAAGTGAACTTGGTAGCATCACCGAAACACACTGGTAATAAACCAGTCGCCATCGGATCTAGCGTACCGGTATGTCCAGCCTTGGACGCATAAAATATGCGTTTAGCAATTTGTAGTGCCTGATGGGATGAGATTCCAATTGGTTTGTTCAGTAACAGAACGCCACTGATGTTCCGTTTAATTAGTTTGGTTCGCAAAATCTGTAAATTTAATATACGGGGTAGATCTGAAAAAAGTAAGTTAAGAGTCAGCTAACATTACACCTATTCCCTTCCTTGCTCATCCTCTTTTACAGCTTTGTCTATTAATTGTGAAAGACGTATTCCTCGTTCAACTGATTTGTCATAGATAAAATGCAGTAGTGGAACGACCCTAAGCCTTAGTCGATGCGATAATTGACTACGCAAAAAAGTAGCTGCATGTTGCAAACCATTATCGGTCAAAAAATTATCTTCTGCACTCCCAAGCGAAGTGTAGAAAATCTTGGCATGGCCGTAATCTTGGCTTACGTCAACACCTGTTATGGTGATCATACCAACACGCTTATCTTTAAGTTCATTGCGGATCAAATCAGCAAGTTCACGTTGAATTTGGTCTGCAATCCGCAAAGTGCGGGAATAATCTCTTGGCATTATGTTCTAATACAGGTAAAAATTGTTCCCGTATTACAGGCTTCTCGCAATTTCGATGATTTCATAAGCCTCAAGTTGATCGCCTATCTGGAGATCATTAAAGTTTTTTAGTGATAAACCACATTCAAAACTTGATCTAACTTCTTTTGCATCATCCTTAAAACGCTTCAAGGAATCTAGCTCGCCAGTATGAATCAATTCATTGTTTCGCATTAATCGTACTAGCGAACCACGTTTGATAGTACCGTCAAGCACATAACAACCAGCTACAACACCGATTTTGGAAATACGGAATACCTCGCGAATTTCTACAAGACCTACAACGCTTTCCTTGCGGTCTGGGGCCATCATGCCTGATAGCGCTGTTTTAATTTCATCTACTGCTTCGTAGATGATACTGTAGTAGCGTACATCAACTCCTGTTGATCCAATTAGTTTTCGTGCCATTGCATCTGCTCGACTGTTGAAGCCTATTACCACAGCTTTAGAAGCTAATGCTAAATTGATATCAGATTCTGTAATTGCACCTACTCCGCTGTGGATGATATTAACTCTAACTTCATCTGTTGAGAGTTTCTCTAGTGCATGCGTTAATGCTTCGAAGGAACCTTGCACATCAGATTTGATGATTAGTGCAAGGATTTTAACCTCACCCTTTTGCTCGAACACGTTCTCTAGTTTTGCGGCTTGTAGCTTAGCAAGTTTAACGTCGCGGAACTTGCCTTGCCGGAAAAGTGCTATTTCACGGGCTTTGCGCTCGTCAGCTAGAGTTATTACTACTTCTCCAGCTTTCGGCACTCCTGACAAACCCTGAATTTCCACTGGCATGGAAGGCCCTGCCTCTTCTATAGATTTTCCATTCTCGTTTAACATTGCCCTAATCCGGCCAAACACTGCACCCGCAAGTAAATTATCACCTCGTCTCAAGATTCCAGACTGTACTAATATTGTTGCTACTGGACCGCGTCCCTTATCAATACGTGATTCAATGACAATACCCTTGGCAGGTCCGTCTTTTGCCGCTTTAAGTTCCAACACCTCGGCCTGTAGCAGCATGCCTTCAAGTAATGTATCAATACCCTGGCCAGTCTTAGCTGAAACCTCAACAAACATAGTGTCACCACCCCAGTCTTCAGGCACAACTTCTTGCGCTACCAATTCTTGTCTTATGCGTTCAGAGTTTGCTCCTGGTTTATCTATCTTGTTAATGGCTACTATAATTGGTACTTTAGCAGCTTTAGCATGATGTATCGCCTCAATGGTTTGAGGCATCACACCATCATCTGCCGCGACCACAAGTACAACCAGGTCTGTAACCTGGGATCCACGAGCACGCATAGCAGTAAATGCTTCGTGACCGGGTGTATCGAGAAAAGTGATCATGCCTTTCTCCGTTTCGACATGGTAGGCACCAATATGTTGTGTAATACCACCTGTTTCGCCGCTTGCTACACGTGCGCGGCGCACATAGTCTAATAGGGACGTTTTGCCATGATCGACATGGCCCATCACTGTGACAACTGGAGCACGTGGCTCTGTTTTGAACTCCTTAGTAGGTTTCTCGTTATCTGATAGAAATGCTTCAGGGCTATCCAAGGCAGCATATTTTGCAATGTGCCCCATTTCTTCAACAACTATCATCGCTGTTTCTTGGTCTAGCATTTGGTTAATAGTAACCATGCTACCCATTTTCATCAGAATCTTGATAACTTCAGCGGCTTTAACCGTCATCTTCTGCGCAAGTGCTCCGACGGAAATGGTCTCAGGCACCATTACCTCATGTACGACGGGATCTGTTGGAGCGGAGAAAGCATGAGTCGCCTGATCCTCGCTAGAGATTTTGGTGTGTCTATCTCTGCGTGTGCGCCATCCTTTTCCTGCAGATAGATCACTACGTCCCTTCTGACCACGTTTTCCGGAGTTATCGTCTTTCCAAATGACTTGTTTAGTCTGTTTCTTTTTCTTCTCTGCTTTTGCGGCTTTGTCTTCCGGCTTCACTACTGGTTTATGTAAAGTTCCTTCCGTCGGAGAAGGTTTGGATATTTCTACTTTTGCGTCTATTTTCGGAGTTTCTATAGGTGTAATAGAAGCCTGTTCAGTTACTTTAACATCGACCACAACTGATTTATTCGTGCGTAGTTTTTTTTCTTTGATTTCCGCAGTTTGGCGCGCGATCAATTCAGCTTGTTTTTTCGCCTCTTCCTGGCGCAATGCTAGTTGTGCAGCATCTACGGCCGGTGCGGGCGCAGGTTTGGGAGCTGGAGCAACAGGTAATGATGTAATATTATCGAAATCACTCTCAATTTCTGCGTTTTCTGACACTTCTTGTTTAACAAAAACACGCTTTTTACGAACTTCTACCTGAATTGTATGAGCTTTCCCAGCGCTGTCCGATTTCCTGATCTCGGAAGTTTGTCGGCGAGTCAGAGTAATCTGACTTTTTTCGCTTTTAGTGCCGTGGACCTTGCGAAGATAGTCAAGTAGCTGAGCTTTATCTTCCTCAGTTAAACTATCTTTAGCTAATTGTTTGCTAACACCAGCAGCCTTGAGTTGCTCCAGTAATGCTGCTGGTAGCAGTCCCAGTTCACTAGCAAATTGTTCGACTTTGGTTTGAGTCATTAAATATAGAACCCTTTATTTGTACTGTTCAGGGAGATCAAGTAAACCAGGGTGCTCGTGCAGTCATGATCAACTCTTTGGCACGCTCAGTATCAATCTCGATCATTTCCACTAGATCATCTACGGCCAAGTCCGCGAGGTCCTCTTGGGTTTTAATGCCATTTGCTGCTAATTTACGCGCGGTTTCATTGTCCATACCTTCTAGGGAGCGCAGATCTTCTGCCAAATTCTCTACATTCTCTTCGCTGACGATAGCTTCAGTCAAAAGCATGTTACGAGCTCGGTTGCGCAATTCGTTGACAGTTTTTTCATCGAGTGATTCAATTTCTAGCATCTCACTGAGTGGTACATAGGCCACTTCTTCTAAGGTGGTAAAACTTTCTTGTGCAAGGATTTCTGCTACTTCCTCATCTACATCCAGTTTTTCCATAAAGAGTTCTCGTATTACAGAAAGTTCTTCTTCATTTTTGGCCTGTGAATCTTCCATTGACATGATATTAAGCTCCCAGCCGGTCAAGTCAGATGCAAGCCGTACATTCTGGCCACCACGGCCAATCGCTTGGGCGAGATTTTCCTCGTCAACTACGATGTCCATACAGTGTTTCTCTTCATCGACTACGATACTGCTGATTTCAGCAGGAGCTAGAGCATTAATTACAAACGTGGCTGGGTCATTCGACCACAAAATGATGTCTACTCGTTCTCCTGCTAACTCACCTGTCACAGCTTGTACTCTTGAACCACGCATACCTACGCAAGTACCAATCGGGTCTACTCTTTGATCATTTGATTTTACTGCAATTTTTGCTCGTGAACCCGGGTCTCTGGCTGCGCATTTGACTTCTAGTAATCCTTCCTCAATTTCAGGAACTTCTAACTCAAATAGCTTCATAAGAAACTCTGGGACTATGCGCGACAATATTAATTGAGGCCCTCTAGCTGTGCGGTCGACCTTAGATAAGTAGGCTCGAACACGGTCACCTACCCGCAAATTTTCTTTGGGAATCATTTGATCTCGCGGTAAAGCTGCCTCAACTTTGCCAGATTCAATGATCGCATTGCCGCGCTCCATACGTTTTATGGTACCGGTTACCATGTATTCTTTACGCTCTAGAAAATCGTTCAGAATTTGTTCGCGCTCGGCATCACGTATTTTCTGAAATATCACCTGTTTTGCTGCTTGTGCTCCAATACGACCAAACTCTATAGGCTCCAATGTTTCTTCTATAAATTCTTCCAGTTGGATGTTGGCGTCACGTTGCAAAGCCTCATTTAAGGAAATTTGACGCGCGGGATCTTCGACTGCATCGTTTTCTACTACCTGCCAACGACGGAAAGATTGATAGTTTCCTGTCTCGTGATCTATAGCTACGCGCACGACAGCGTCGTCACGAAATCGCTTTTTTGTGGCTGACCCTAATGCCAGTTCCAAAGCAGAAAAAACTATGTTCTTTTCAACATTTTTTTCGCGCGCTAGCGCATCTACCAACAGTAAAACTTCGCGGCTCATGTTGTCTCCAGCCAAACTCTCAGTTATTTATAATTTTGGGACCAGATGGGCCTTTTCAAGGTTGCTCAACTCAAGATCAAGTATTTCTCCATCTACTTCCAACTTTAACGTCCCATCGTTCACTTCACGTAAAATACCAACAAAATTTCTTTGTCCTTGCAATGCGAAACGCAATTTTAACTTGACCAATTCTCCCGTAAAACGGATGAAATCAGACTTTTTTCTTAGTGGCCTGTCAAGTCCTGGTGAGGAAATCTCTAACTTATCATAAACAATGTTTTCGACCGCAAACAATCGACTCAAATGATGACTTACTGCAACACAGTCATCAAGACTAATGCCGCTGGGTTTGTCTATGAATATCCTCAACAACTTGCCGCGTGCGGATCGCTCCACTTCAACCAGCTCGTAACCCATGCCAGTTAGGGTTGATTCTAACAACTCATGCAGCTCCATAGTCTCGCCAGAAACAAAAAATGGGCTAAAGAGCACACAAACTTATCTATGAATGATAGCAAAAATTTATAATTAATGAAATAGATACTTAGTAAAGAAGTAAACATTTAAATCGTTATTAGCATTATATCTTCTTGCAAAGTGATTTTATTTGTATATAGAGTGGCGTCAGCATAATTGTTGCGATTGCTTCCGGCTTATTATTTTAGTAATACAAATTTAAAATATGGTTTTCCATGCTAGGTTTAAACGTGAGTTTGATTCAGCAAAGGCAGGTGATACAATTTCTGAGAAACCGGCCTTGTCTTAAAGAAGAAAACTCTCTGGAGGTGTTTGGTGGCAACAATTGAATCAATTTTGCATGAAACTCGTCTTTTCGTTCCAAATAATACTTTTGTTAGCCAAGCTAACTTATCGAGCATAGAGGACTATCATTCACTTTGCAAAGAAGCAGAAGAGGATTACTTGGGTTTTTGGGGTGGGTTGGCACGAGAATATATTCAGTGGCACAAGCCTTTTACCCAAGTGCTGGACGAGAGTAACCATCCTTTTTTTAAGTGGTTTGATGATGGTGAGCTCAATGTTTCTTTTAACTGTCTCGATCGAAATCTAGAAGCCAATTCAGACAAGGTTGCTATCATTTTTGAGGCAGACGACGGCAATGTAACCAAGGTTACATATCGGGATCTTCATATACAAGTATGCCAGTTTGCCAACGGACTTAGATCGCTTAACATTAAAAAGAGCGATCGCCTTATTATTTATATGCCTATGAGTATTGAGGTAGTAGTAGCAATGCAAGCTTGTGCCCGAATAGGTGCGATTCATTCAGTGGTGTTTGGTGGTTTCTCAGCCAAGAGCCTGCATGATCGTATTGTAGATACTGCTGCAGTAGCCGTTATTACCGCGGATGAACAAATGCGTGGAGGTAAAGGAATTCTTTTGAAACCGTTAGTAGATAAGGCGCTCGACATCGGTGGAGCTGGCTCAGTCAGATCAGTGATTATATACCGGCGCACGGGTACAGATATACAGTGGTTTAACTCACGCGATATCTGGTGGCATGAGCTTATTAGTGATAAACCTGTCTACTGTGAGCCCGAATGGGTCAATGCTGAGCATCCTCTGTTTATTCTTTATACATCTGGTTCCACTGGCAAGCCCAAAGGCATACAACATTCCTCTGCAGGTTATTTACTGGGTGCGATGGTGAGCATGAAGTGGATTTTTGACCATAAGTTAGCCGACATTTTCTGGTGTACTGCTGACGTCGGTTGGATTACAGGTCACAGTTATGTTGCTTATGGTCCACTGGCAATGGGTGCTACGCAAATCGTATTCGAGGGCGTGCCTACCTATCCCGATGCAGGTCGCTTTTGGAAAATAATTCAGGATCACAAAGTTACTATTTTTTACACCGCGCCTACGGCAATTCGTTCACTAATTAAATTGGGCCCAGAATTACCCAAGAAATATGACCTCTCCTCGCTACGTTTGCTAGGCTCCGTAGGTGAGCCGATTAATCCAGAAGCCTGGATCTGGTATTACAAAGTAGTTGGCCAGTCTCGCTGTCCAATTGTAGATACCTGGTGGCAGACTGAAACAGGTTGCCACATGATTGCTCCAGTACCGGGTGTGGTACCACTCAAACCAGGTTCATGCACGTTTCCACTACCAGGCATTATGGCGGACATAGTGGATGAGACTGGTCATGAGATAGAAAATGGAAAAGGCGGGTTTCTAGTCATCAAGCGACCATTTCCTTCACTGGCACGCACTATTTGGGGTGATCCAGAGCGTTTTAAGAATACCTATTTTCCTAATGATCTTGGAGGTAAATATTATCTAGCAGGTGATTCTGCGAACCGCGATCTGGATGGTTATTTTTGGATCATGGGACGTGTTGATGATGTATTGAATATCTCTGGTCACCGTTTGGGTACTATGGAGATCGAGTCGGCACTAGTGGCCAATCCCTTGGTTGCAGAAGCTGCAGTGGTGGGCAGACCCCACGAGATTAAAGGCGAGGTGGTAATTGCTTTCGTAGTACTGAAAGGATTATGCCCTCAGGGAGATGATGCTAAGAGAATAGCCACCGAATTACGGAACTGGGTTTCGAAAGAAATAGGTCCAATTGCAAAGCCTGAGGAGATACGCTTTGGCAACAATCTACCAAAAACTCGTTCTGGAAAAATTATGCGTCGTTTATTGCGCGCTATAGGAAGAGGGGAGCAGATTACTCAAGATGTTTCTACTTTGGAAAATCCAGAAATACTTGAACAGTTGAAACAATCGATAACATAAGCCAACAGATAAGCATAACACCACGTGGATACAGGCATTTTTGTTCCTCTTAAGCGCGCTCATGATTTTAAATAATGTTACTGATTATGATCATGGCATTAGCGCTATCGATGCAGAGTATTGTCGTCCAGGATTAGCTGCAATCCATTTAATTGTTGAGGGTAGCACAGCAGCACTAGTAGACACGGGAACCTCGTTTTCCGTTCCAGGAGTGATGGAAATATTATGCCAAAGAAACATTGCACCTGAGAGTGTTTCCTATATATTTCTTACCCACATACACCTTGATCATGCAGGTGGTGCCGGGGAATTTATGTGTCGTTTTCCCAATGCAAGCTTAGTTGTACACCCGCGCGCCGCACGCCACATGGTGGATCCAACTAGGCTCATTGAAAGCGCTATGGTAGTTTATGGTGAAGCGAAGTTTAAGCGTATGTATGGAAGGATTTATCCGGTGAAAGCAAGTCGTATAATTGAGGCATCCGACAATTTCAGCATTAACATGAGTGGCAGATCACTATTGTTTCTTGATACGCCAGGCCACGCTCGTCACCACTATTGTATATTTGATGAGACAAGCCGATCATTTTTTACTGGCGATACTTTTGGTGTTTCCTATCGGGAATTTGATGTGGGCGGCATGGAGTTTGTTTTTCCGACTACCACACCGGTACAATTTGATCCAGTCGCAGCTCATATTTCTCTAGATCGGATCATGAGTTATGACCCACAGTACGCCTTTCTTACCCATTACTCCCGTATTGGCAATTTAATTTACCATGCCAGTGTGATGCATGATTTGATTGATGCCTATGTAGCAATAGCTACGAAGAACTATAATCAGGGATCTGGCAGACATGTTTCTTTGGCGAGAGAACTTGGTGAATTACTTTTACAACGGATAAAAGTTCATGGATGTACGTTGCCGCAGAAAAAAATTTGTGAACTGTTGAATATGGATGTAAATCTGAATGCCAGAGGCCTGGAGAGTTGGCTCGAATTAACTAATAAGTAGTATTTGAGAAAGTCAGCTACGATAGTTATTCCCTGTGTGAGGAATAACAAACTTGTAGCTTTTTCGAGCGTTCGAATGCGGAGGTCTTGAATGATAGTTTTGATGTGGCCATGCATTTCGATAACATCTTGAAAAGTTGCCACAAAGTTTGTTCTAGTTTATCCTTTGCTCCCCAGTTGATTCTGTGCTGCTGGGTTTTTTCTAGGAGAGGTGGCTGAGTGGCTTAAGGTTCACGCTTGGAAAGCGTGCGTATGGCTTCAACCGTACCGCGGGTTCGAATCCCGCCCTCTCCGCCAATTATTACTACCAATACTTTGATAGTAAACGTATTATTTTATATATAAGTCTATAGGTCTTACCATTCTTCTTACCATGATGTTTGAGATAACAAACTATTGGTCATGGTATGTGGAATCTGAGAAGGGTGGGGATACATCTAGTCTTGAATTAACCCATCCCCTATCAAAGTAGCATCTACCCCTCTTGGGGGGGGGCTATTAAGAGGCAGGCAGGGTGTTGATTAGGGTGCCCATCGTTGTAGTAGCACACATCTTTTTTTCCAACGAAGTGAATGGGCGTGGGGGGTACACCTAGTCTTGGATTAACACCTCCCCCGTGGTGTAGGTACCATCTCCTCCTACATCGACTTTAATTTTTGGCGAAAAATTTTTAAGAATAAGAATTAGCGAACGTCTGCTTTTGGCTGCCACTTCAACCGGTCAATGCAACACATGCGTTAAAACGTTCTGCCGGTGTTTCAAAATATAACGTTTCCCTGGGTCGTTCATTTAACTGACGAGCTACTGCATTAAGTTTCCTTTGTGAGTGTACCGACAAATCAA
>SPBV01000259.1 GCA_004525885.1 Nitrosomonadales bacterium | reverse complement strand
CATGTTGCGCCATGCGTTGCGTAGCTACTAGCAATGTCAGTAGGGTTGAAATGTTCCCGTAATAAGCCCCTACTAGGGCTTGCTTTTTTAATCTCTGCGATTACTGCTGGTAATCCAGCCGTAATTTTATTACGGATAGCACCAGTAAAATCCCGAGGTGGTAAAGCAGCCTCAGCTTCAGCGATAATTACGACAAGTGGTTTCCTGGATTTTGCAGCAGAAATTTCTTGTGTTTTTACAGTAAGTATTTTGTGCAGGATGTCAGTCATCTACAAGCTTCATTGAAAAAAATAGATATGTAAAGACGTTTTGATTTGGAAAGAACATCGAAAGTAGGTAAGTTTTAAAAATTATTTAATTTGTGGCAATATTATTTTTTATTAGTAAATTTTACCAGTTCTTGTAGTTTTTCTCTGGCCAATCCTTCTTTTACTGCTATACGGGCTTTTTCTACGCCTTGCTCTAGCGATTCCGTTACACCAGCAACATAAATTGCAGCGCCTGCATTAAGTAGCACTATATCCAGTGCTGTCCCAGGCTGATTGTCTAGAACAGATAGCAGCATGTCTTTAGATTGTGTGCTGTCCTGAACTGTAATTGTTGCAATGCTGGCGGTTTCCATACCAAAATCCTCTGGTTTGATTGTGTATTCGATAACTTTGCCGTGCCGAAGTTCTCCTACCCTAGTCTCACATGCAGTGGTGATTTCATCTAGCCCATCTTGACCATACACTATCATTACATGATGGCTATTCAGGCGCTGCAATACATGCGCTAATATTCCAACAAGGTCAGGGCTAAATACTCCTAGCACTTGATTCTTTGCTCCAGCAGGATTGGTTAATGGCCCTAAGATATTAAACAGGGTGTGTACCCCTAACTCACGACGTACTGGCGTTACATTTCTCATGGCGCTATGGAAATTGGGGGCAAACATAAAACCCAAACCAATTTCGTTGATAGCTTGAGCTACTTGCTGTGATGTCTGATTAAGATTGACACCAAGGGCTTCAAGGACATCAGCACTTCCTGATTTGCTGGAAACTGAGCGCCCCCCATGCTTAGCAATACGAGCTCCAGCAGCTGCCGCTACAAATGCTGCAGCGGTAGAGATATTGAATGTATGTGAGGTATCGCCACCAGTGCCACAAGTGTCCACCAGATTGTGGAGATCAGTGACGTCCACCTTGGTAACAAACTCGCGCATCACCTGTGCAGCTGCAATGATTTCCCCGATAGTCTCTTTTTTAACCCGCAAGCTACTGATTATGGCAGCAATGAGTACCGGTGACATTTTCCCCTCTATGATCTGACGCATGAGAAAGAGCATCTCATCATGAAGAATCTCGCGATGTTCAATCACTCGGGCAAGCGCTTCTTGCGGTTTCATGATCTAATCCTTAAGTCGTATACTCAGTATCTTTTTCATTGCTGCTTCTTACTGAGAAAGAAAGTTCCCTAGTAATTTGTGTCCGTGTTCGGTCAGGATCGACTCAGGGTGAAACTGTACACCCTGAACCGCCATGGTTTTGTGACGTACACCCATAATTTCACCGTCTTCGGTCCACGCAGTTATTTCCAGGCAATCTGGAAGACTTTTGTGTTCGATGACGAGTGAATGATAGCGGGTGGCAACGAAAGGATTTGGTAGGTCACGAAACACACCTGCACTATTATGAGAAATTAGTGTGGTCTTTCCGTGCATGAGTTGCTTGGCATGGATAATTTTTCCGCCGAATGCTTGTCCTATGCTTTGGTGGCCAAGACATACGCCCAATATAGGAACCTGGTTACAATAGCGCTTAATTATCGGTACCGACACACCCGCTTCATTTGGAGTACAAGGCCCGGGCGAAATCACGATAAACGAGGGCTCCAGCTTTTTAATCTCATCTAGTGTAATTTTATCGTTACGAAGCACCACCACTTCTTCTCCCAATTCTCCAAAATATTGCACTAGGTTGTAAGTAAAAGAGTCGTAATTATCGATCATCAGTAGCATATTGGCCTGCCCATGGCGTATTTTATTGATACATAAGTTAGATTATTGATTCGGTATCCCCACTAATACCTCCATTTGAATTTGGTTCCTTATGATTACTAGGTAATTTAGAGAGGTTTATATCTCAGTTAGGGTATCAAACAAAGTGTGTGAGAATTATGACATGATAAACTGAAAGTATCATAGATGAATCAGGGAATTCGATATGAAGAAACTAATGTTAACTTTATTATCGGCTGTTGTAAGTAGTAGTGCGATGGCGAAATGGATTGATGTTGCCACAGATACAAATGAGACGATTCTCTCCGCTGATCCTGCGGCTATCCGGAGATCTGGAGAAAAAATAGTAATGTATGAGCCAGACTAACTACAAGATGGCTCAGATAATTCCTGATAAAAGGCTATATATGTCAATAAAAGACAAAACGAATTCGACTGTACAAAAGAGAGAACTCGTTCTTTTTGGTCTACTTTCTACACAGAAATATGTGTGATGGCAATATAATTGCTGACGTTGATAGCAATCATAAATGGCACTCTGTCTCCCCTAAAAGCGTGGGAGTAAGAATATGGAAATTCGCCTGTAAGAAATAATTGTAATACTACTCGTTAGCCAGATGTTCTAATAACTCGCCAACTAAGTTTGAACCTGGCCAAACTGAGTTTCCTATTAGGACAAGTACTGCGGGTTCGTTTCTCCTCGTCTTTGTTTGTGAACTTTCTATTCGACGTCATCAGTTTACAGTAAATTCAAGCGTCTATTCCCGCCAGTTAAGAAAGTCACTCAACGATTTTGGTTGAGCGATCAGCGATGTCTGTGCGCGTATCCATCATGCTATTATTTCGGAAAGATGATGTCACGAGCAATGCTCAT
>SPBV01000109.1 GCA_004525885.1 Nitrosomonadales bacterium | reverse complement strand
TTGGTGGGTGGGCGCGGCGGATTCGGCGGATCATAGGGCAAGCCGACGGCCGGAACCACCATGTTTGCCCGGGGCGCCGCCCCTGCTCAGTTGAAGTTCACCGTGTGGGTGTGGGTGTGGGCAACAACTTGATTTTTTCTGGCCGAAGCTCTGGTCGTAACTTTGTATTACTATCAAACTTGGAACTAGACTGGATATAGAAAACAAAAACCAAGTTAACAACTAACAACAGAAAGTATAATGCTTTCATTGTTGATGGTTTATTGTTGTTAACAAGCTCTAGCCTTGTTAAAATGCTTTTCTAATCTAATTAACACCATTTTTTTGGGGCTCCAATAATGCAAGGTATGAAAGTAGTTTCAAACTTCGTAATGTTAATTGCGCTTACGCTATCTAACCAAATTTTCGCTGAAACTTTAGCTGAAACCGAGTCTCCCGAGTATGCCTCTACCAAGGGCAACGCTAAAAAAGGTCAGCAAATCGCAAGCCAAGTTTGTGCAGGCTGTCACAATGCTGATGGTAACAGTACAATTCCAGCAAACCCGATTCTGGCTGGGCAGCATGCAGAGTATATCACTAAGCAATTGATAAACTTTAAAGCGCGCGACAATAAGCCTGCTGAACGGAAGAATCCAGTTATGGCTGCTATGGTTGCTCCTCTCTCAGCGGAAGACATGAAAAATCTCGGCGCTTATTACAACTCGCAGAACCCTAAATCTAGCATGGCAAAAGATAAAAAACTTGCCGAACAAGGAGCGAAAATTTATCGCGGGGGTAACTTGGAATCTGGGGTGCCCGCATGCGCCAGCTGCCATTCTCCCAATGGTGTTGGTATCCCTCCTTTTTATCCTCGTCTTGCCGGACAACATGCTGAATATACGGTATCACAGATTCGGGCTTTTCGTACCGAGCAACGTGCCAATGATGTCAACAAAGTAATGCGGGGGATAGTTGCCCATATGAGTGAAAAAGAAATACGAGCTGTAGCAGAGTTTATCTCTGGTCTAAATTAATAAATCATTTGAATCTAAAATAATATAGATTCTACTATCGTAAGAAAACAAGCTCTTCTATTTCCAAGTACTGAATATTTTTTCTGCCACAAACAGCGTTTTGCTAATTTCCTCATTACCATGTGCAGCGGAAACAAACCCAGCTTCAAAAGCAGATGGGGCAAAATAAATACCCTCATGCAACATAGCATGGAAGAAACGATTAAAAGCTTCCTTGTCACACTCCATTACTTCAGCATAACTTGTTGGCACATTACCTCGGAAGTAAAGACCAAACATTCCTCCTAATGATTGTGCACAAAAAGTAACCCCATATTTTTTTGCTGTAAGCGCAAGGCCATCGGTAAGCCGTAGAGTACTGGCAGATAGTTTCTCGTAGAATCCTGGTGTTTGTACTAGCCGCAAGGTGGCAAGCCCTGCACTAACAGCAATGGGATTACCAGAGAGTGTGCCTGCCTGATACACGGGGCCTAAAGGAGCAAGACACCGCATGATATCTCTCCGACCACCAAAAGCCGCCATAGGCATGCCGCCGCCAATCACTTTACCAAGAGTAGTAAGATCTGGCTTAATATTGTAAATCCCTTGAGCACACTCTAATCCAACGCGGAAACCGGTCATCACTTCATCAAAGATCAATACACTACCATGTTTTGTGCATAACTCACGTAGGACTGATAAGAACCCGGGTTTTGGCGATACCAAGTTCATATTACCTGCGACTGGTTCGACAATAACTGCAGCAATTTCTCCACCGGATTGGCTAAACATCTGTTCTAAACCGACTAAATCATTATAGTCTAGCACTGTGGTGCAATTTGCGATTTCTGTAGGAACCCCAGCGGAGCTAGGACAACCAAGAGTAAGCGCTCCAGAACCAGCCTTCACCAATAGCGCGTCATCATGGCCATGATAGCAGCCCTCAAATTTGATAATGCGACTTCGGCCAGTGTAGCCTCGTGCCAAGCGGATGGCACTCATGGTAGCTTCAGTACCAGAACTAACGAGTCTCACCTGTTCAATAGAGGGAACCAGTTTACACAATAGTTCTGCTATTTCTAGCTCTACCTCAGTAGGCGCACCGAATGTCAGCCCATTTTTTACCGCACCCCGTACCACTTCGATTACTTCTGGGTGGGCATGACCAAGAATTAGAGGTCCCCATGAACCAACATAATCTATGTAAATTTTATTGTCTACATCCCATACGTAAGCTCCTTGACCGCGCCTAAAAAAAATAGGTGCGCCACCTACCGATTTAAAAGCACGCACTGGAGAATTAACTCCCCCCGGAATATATTTCTGAGAAAGTTGAAATAGTTTTTGATTACGTGAAGTCATTTGATAGCTCGTTAAAATGGTAAGTAGAATATTTAGTTTGCTCGAATATACAAGAAATTTTTTTAGCCTCGGACTGAACGTTGACTGCGCTATACAGGGAATTACTCACTGCTACTGCATCAGCACCTCTATGTATCAACTCAGCAACATTGTCTGAAGTGATGCCCCCAATAGCAACAATTGGAATATGTAGGTGTTGCTTTGCTTGACATAATAAATTTATAGATGCAGCCACTGTGTCAAGCTTTGTAATTGAAACAAAGAAAGCTCCGAATGCGACATAATCTGCGCCATGCTGTTCGGCTTCAATAGCATATCTTAGTTGATTGTAACAGGAAGCTCCGATGATCTTTCCTAACCCTAATCTGCGTCGCGCCTCAGTTACTGTCATATCTTCCATTCCCAAATGCACACCGTCTGCACCAACCTCAACAGCAAGATCGATATCATCATTAATAATTAGGGGGATATGAAGTTTCTGACAAAGACGAACAAGTAAAGTCGCTTGCTCCAACTTCAGAATTCTATCGGCTGTCTTGTTACGGTATTGGATCAACTGCGCACCACCAGTAATCGCCTGTTGCGTTAGCATAACCAGGTTACTCGTATCAATTACATCTGGAGTAATTGCATATAAACCGCCAATTCCTGGATGTAACATCCTACTTATCCTCTTCTTCAGAATCATGTTCATCGCGAGCCCAGAACAAACGGTCAGGTAGGTACTGCCCCATCCCTGGACGAAAACCAGCTTTCAGAGATTGCCAAGTATATTCTTGTGCTTCATACACCCCCTCAGGAACAGGTAAACCATTGGCGAGCGTTGCAGCAATGGCCGAAGCTAGTGTGCACCCTGACCCATGGTAAGAACCAGCTAGCCGCTGCCATACATCTGACCTCACAATACCTGTAGCTGCATACAAGGTATTTGTAACTTGAGGGGAATTTTCATGAGTTCCTGTAATTAACACATATTCACAGCCCATATGTAAGAGCCGTACACCACACTGATCCAAATCTAGCGCATTAGAGTCATCTTCATCATCCTGTGCTAACCGACGTGCTTCTATACTATTTGGGGTGATGATGGTAGCCTGGGGAAACAATAACTCACGCATTACTGATACCATATCCTCACTAGCAAACTCGTCACCACGACCTGAGTTAAGTACAGGATCCAGTACCATAGGAACATCTGGATAATCCGAAACTACTTCAGCGATAGCCGCAATAATTTCAACGCTACCCAACATTCCAATTTTGAAGACATGTACCGGCATATCCTCAAGCACTGCACGTGCTTGATCTACCACCCACCCCGGGTCTAGTGCCATGACATCATCCACTCCAGCAGTATCCTGTACGGTAATTGCGGTGATCACCGGTAGGCAATGACAGCCCATGCTCGCAAGAGTAAGGATATCGGCCTGGATACCAGCGCCGCCACTCGGGTCGTTGGCAGAAAAAGAAAGAACAATTGGTGGTGGCTGAGGCATAAGTTAATACCGTAAAATGACATTTTAACCTATAATACGAATATCATGCCTACTACTGAAACCCCTGAATACCGCAGCTACATGTGCCTCATCTGCGGTTTCATATATGACGAGAACGAAGGATTGCCAGAAGAGGGCATCCCTCCTGGTACGCGTTGGGATGACGTACCGATGAACTGGGTCTGCCCAGAATGTGGGGCTCGTAAAGAAGACTTTGAAATGGTTGAAATTTAAATGCGCATTCTACATACCATGCTACATGTTGGAAATTTGGATAAATCAATCGATTTTTACACTAACGTACTCGGAATGAGGGTACTACGTCGCAAGGATTATCCTGAGGAGAAATTCACTCTAGTATTTATTGGATACCAAGATGAAAGCGATGCCGCAGCGATTGAGTTGACCCACAACTGGGGTGTAGAAAAAAAATATGACTTAGGAACTGCTTTTGGCCACATTGCCATTGAAGTGGATGATGCATATCTGGCCTGCGAGATGGTCAAGAAACATGGCGTTAAAGTTACTCGTGAAGCTGGGCCGGTATTTGGGAAGCCTGGTGCCACCGTGCTCGCTTTTTTGGAAGATCCTGACGGCTATTGTATTGAGTTCATCCAGAAAAAAATATCTAAAGAATAAATTTATTAGGAACAATGGCATCAGTATTGTGCAGCCAAATTCTGTAACACAGATAGTTTGGCACTATATTATATATCCTTTTTGACAAGCATTAACGCAGCAGCAAAAAAACTATCCGTACTATGTATACCGGGGAATAATTGCAGAAATTTTCCAGTATCAAGTGGAATCTTTTGTTGCGCAAGTAGTTCGGCGCAATTTAACAATGTGAATTGGGTATGGCTAGCAAGAAAGTCCTCAATAATTTCTTGATTCTCCTCTGGCAAAAAACTGCAAGTGGCATATACCAATCTCCCGCCTGGCTTTAGTAAATTTGATGAAGATGCAAGAATCGCTGCTTGCCTATGCTTGGCTCTTTCGAGAATCTGTGGGGTCTGACGCAACTTCAAGTCTGGATTACGGCGTAACGTTCCTAACCCGCTACATGGAGCATCCACCAGGACTCGGTCAACTTTTCCTGTCAATCGCTTTATCCTTACGTCATTTTCGTTGCTTATCCATCTCGGAAAAAGGTTGGAAAGACCAGAACGCTTGAGGCGTAGCTTTAAGTTATTCAATCGTTTCTCAGAAATATCAAATGCGTAGATACGCCCTTTCGAGCACATTAATGCACCTATCATTAGTGTTTTGCCACCCGCGCCGGCACAAAAATCTACGACTATGTCTCCTCGTTTAGGTTGTAGCAAATAACCTAAAAGCTGACTACCCTCATCCTGTATTTCGATCTTGCCAGAAAGAAACATATCATGGTTGATGATGGTTGATTTTCTAACAAGACGGACACCGATGGGAGAGTAGGGAGTGCTTTGTGCGTCAATGCCATCTTTACTTAATGTCGCAAGCACTTCATCACGGTTTGTAATCAGTGTGTTTACTCGTAAATCTAGTGATGCGGGCTGCTGTAGTGAGAGCCCAAAAGCAAGAATATCTACATCTGGCATTGTCCCCTGCATTTTTTCCACTAACCACTCTGGAAACTCTGATCGAATAGCTAGTGGCAGCGACTCTAGCCTCACTGCTTTGATTTTTACAAGCCGCTTTACTTCAGCCTCACTAATGAATGGCATTAATTCTCGCAAATTTATACCTCTAAATTTCACAAGGTACGCAAGAAGCAATGAACGAGGTGTGGTCGTGTTAACGATATGCCCAAGTGAAAAAAAATGCCGAAGAACACCAAACACAGTCTCTGTTATAAATGCTCGGTCGTTTACGCCAAGCTTAGGGTTTTTACGAAAAAAATGTCTCAGCTCATTATCAGCAGAACCCGCTAACTGCTGCACCGCGCGTAGCGCAGCAATGGCAATATCTACCTGATAAAGGGTAAGACGCATCTATTATAAGCTCTTGTAATAAAACTAAGAAACGCATGCAACATAAAAGTGAGTCTAGGGCTCATTCGTGTAATTCTGATGAATATAATACCGAACTACCAGAAGCCATATTGCTCACTTCAACATGGCTCCCTGAGAGTTTTAGACGGCCCTCCATAAATAAACGTACGGCCTCTGGGTATATACGATGCTCCTGCTGCAGGACTCGTGTAGCGAGGGTTTCATTAGTATCATCCGGCAGCACCCGAACTGCGGCCTGAATAATAATTGGGCCGTGATCCACTCTT
>SPBV01000023.1 GCA_004525885.1 Nitrosomonadales bacterium | reverse complement strand
GTTGGCGAAATGGCGGTTATTGACCCAACCTGTCTCAGATCAGCTGATGTAGTATCAATTGACGAAGTTACTGTGGCTCGTATTACAGAGCTCGCTTTTAGTTCATTAGCAGACAAATTTCCTCAACTCTGGAGAATGCTAGCTTTGGAACTTGGAGCTAGGCTCCGCCAACTTACCGAGAGTGTTTCTGCTCAAAAATAAAGATTTAAAGCATAAGAAGACAGTTTTGCCTGAGTTAGCCCCGCCAATCTATATTCACCCTATAGTTTCATGCTACCCGTTTCCTAGATTATGTTATGTAGATTGTACCGGTCATGTGGTGACCTTACTACTTGCAGACTATTACTATAACCTGTTGTTCCTTAATATATAGATATATATCTCAGCATTATATCTGCATAGATTCTTCACAGATTGTAATTTGGCTATCCACGGGACGAATTTTTAGCGAAAAACCCCAGCGAAAAGTTTTTTTGTATTTTGCGAATAAATACACTTACTCTATGTGGACAAGAAAAATAATTGGTATAGCGTCATAGAATTAAAAAAACAAAGGAGAGATCCCATGAATCGACGAATTCTATTAAAAAGACTAACTGTGATTGCTATCTCTCCATTGATAGTGGCATGCTCTCGAAGTCAGGTGGTCGCAGGTTCCAACAGTCAAATCACGGTTACGCCTCTAAACAAGGGATATGAGACATGGCGCAAATTTCTCTCACCTGAGGCCTATCGGGTACTGTTTGAGGATGATACCGAGCGTCCAAGTACCAGCGCATTAAATTATGAGGACCGGAAAGGAGTCTTTATTTGTGCCGCGTGTTATCTCTCACTGTTTGAAAGTGTACATAAATACGAAAGCGGCACAGGATGGCCTAGTTTTACCCAGCCTATTGCAGGCCACATAGAAACAAAACGTGACTTTAAGATGATCATGCCGCGTACCGAATACCACTGTGCGCGATGTGGCGGACACCAAGGCCATTTATTTAGTGACGGCCCACCACCACGCGAAGAACGTTGGTGTAACAATGGTGTGGCGCTAAGGTTTGTACCAGATGGAGAGTCACTGCCTATACTTAGGGGTTGAATGTGAGGACTCTCAAGATGGCTAGTGCAGGACTCAGTTGCGTTGTGGTGCTTACTATACTTACCGCGTGCGAACAGATGAATACCCAAAAAATAGATGCCGAAGGTATGGCTACAGCTGATAGCCAATTGGCTCATTCAGAGATGGGCATTGCTACCTTCGCCGGCGGTTGTTTTTGGTGTACTGAAGCAGATTTCGACAAAGTGCCAGGAGTTCTATCCACTACATCCGGTTACATTCGGGGAGCAATAATTAATCCAACCTATGAGCAGGTATCTTCTGGAAAAACTGGCCATATTGAGGCAGTGCAAATACGCTTCGACCCCGCTAAAACTAATTTTTCTAAGTTGTTAGTTGCATACTGGCCAACGATTGATCCGCTTACGTCCAATCGTCAGTTCTGTGATGGTGGTCTGCAGTATCGAAGTGCAATCTTCTATCATGATTCTGACCAAAAGAAGAAAGCCGAAGCATCCAAGGCCGCACTAGTTGCCTCTGGACGCTTTAGCGAACCAATCGTGACCGAGATATGGCCAGCAACGGCGTTCTATCAGGCAGAGGAGTATCACCAGGACTATTACACCAAGAATCCAATGCGTTATGCATTTTATCGAAGTAGTTGTGCTCGGGATGTGCGTCTGGAAGAAGTATGGGGTGGAAAGTAATCATTGTAAAATTATTAGTGGGTAAAATGACGATTTGAAATTTGATAGAGAACTTATGGCTATTACCGCCCAACCATCAGATATTTCATCCGCATATCATGGTGTCGAGCCCCGTCGCTAAGCCAGTAATTAATCTAAGATTCTTTTTTCTTTCTAAAACAGAATGAATGTTGCAATTTCTGAGCTACGCCCTTATAGTAAATGCAACTTTGTTGCAGATTGCCGCTTATGTTAGTAAAGTTTTATCAACGTGCAGAAGAAATGATCCGGGGCACCGGTGGTCGGTTGACGTCTGCTAGAGCTATCGTTCTTGGTATTTTGCTTGTTGAGAAGCAGGCTATTACACATCATGAAATAGAGGAAAGATTGAGTAATGGCCAAAAACTTGATCGGGTTACGCTGTATCGTGTGCTGGAATGGCTAAACAATAAATACTTGGTGCATAAGGTGGTAAGTGGTGATCGAAAATGGCGCTTTCGCGCTAACTCCACCGTTCATTCGCATCAGCATGCTCATTTCAAATGTTCTCGTTGCACAAAAGTTACTTGTCTCGACGACTTTAAGGCAGAATATCGTCGATCTTTACCTACTGGATACCGATCTCAGGAAGTTGAGTTAACCGTAAAAGGACTGTGCGCAGAGTGCGCATGATATGTTTTTTTATTTAATACTAGTGTCTGCTTTTACAAAATATAATTCTTTAATGATACGAAGTAATATCTTATATCTAATTCTAGCGATAACGCTAATATCAGTGCCGGTTATCCAGACTGTGCATACGCTGACTCACGTTACAGATGTTGATACGATCAGCATGATTCAAATCGACAGTATCCAGGATAAAAGTGATGATGACGCAGACATCGATAAAATTTGCCTAGATTGCCTTGCTCTAACCACATACAGCGATATTTCTTTCATGCTGGTTTTTCCATCCTACAATCAAGTAATTCGGCAGCAAATTTCATTTTTAACACTCAGGTACACCCTCCAAAATTTCTCCTCAGATTACCACTCGCGCGCTCCTCCGCTAGCGTAGTTTCTTCCACGTTACTGGTTTTATTAGCCTGATGTGTCCTCGACACATTAGTGCCCACTCTTTTTCATTGCTTATGCCTAGCATAGTGAATTAATTATGGATTACTTGTGCAACAAGACCTTCAAGAAATAGGGCACAAAAAAACTTACCTATGTAATGGAACAATGTTGCTCTTAAAGTATATGTTTTCAGCTTTAAAAGCTGTGTATTTAACCCGTAACAAAGTTAATGTTGTTTCTACATTTATTAATAAGGTACTGAAATCGGCCATTTTGGCTCTAATCTCTACCACATTTATTATGTCAACCGTGCAAGCTGAGGATGATAGTAAGGAAACAAAATTACCGGCAGTTATGGTGACGTCTGATCCATTTGAGGGTCGTATTGAACTCGATATGGCGCGGCCTGTTATTGTATTGGAGGGTAGTAAACTGCGCCGTAAACGCGAAGCAAGTCTAGGTGATACGCTATCAGGTGAACTGGGAGTAGCATCAAGTTCTTTCGGACCAGGTGCAGGTCGCCCGATCATTCGCGCGCTAGATGGCCCGCGTATTCAAGTCCTTGAAAACGGTATTGGCGCACTTGATGTCTCTTCCCTCGGTCCTGATCATGCAGTTACAGTTGAATCTCTTAATGCTTCAAAAATAGAAATCTTGCGTGGCCCAGCAACTTTATTATATGGAGGTGGAGTGAGTAGTGGCGTAGTCAACGTAGTGACTGATCGAATTCCTAGACGGTTATTTGAATCACTAGACGGTAATTTTGAGACACGTGGCAATACAGCGACAAAAGAACGAACTGGAGCATTTAACGCGAGCGGCAGTATTGGCCGCTATATATCTTTGGGTGCTAGTGGTTTTAGGAGAAAGACTAGCGATTACAGTATCCCCGGGAGGGCAAACAAGAGTGATCCAAATAGTAGGAATGGTATTGTTGAGAATAGTGGGGTTAATTCGGGAGGTGGCTCCATCGGTGGGTCCTTTATAGGTGAGAGAGGATTTTTAGGAGGGTCAATTTCGCGATTAGAAAGCAAATATGGAGTACCTAGTCCAGAAGCCGCCAAGATTGATCTTATTCAAACCAGTTACGGTTTAGCTGGTGAATTAGATAATCCAATAGTTGGTTTCGAAAAAATAAAAGTACGTATGGGCTACAATGACTACAAGCATAATGAAATTGAAAGTACTGGTGATATTGGGTCACGCTTTAATAATCGGGAGCTTGAAAGTCGCACTGAACTTCTACATGCTCCAATTGCAAATTGGAAAGGTTTGGTCGGGGTGCAACTTAAGGATAGAGATCTCTCTGTGCTTGGTGATGAAGCTATAGTACCAAGAACAAAATCTCGCTCTACTGGTTTATTTTTGGTTGAAGAGCGCAATTGGGACCGCTTCCGTCTGGAGCTTGGTGGACGTTTTGAGCATGCTTCACAAGACCCACAGTATGGGACCAATCAGTCTCGAAGATTTAACCTTCATAGCTTCTCTGTTGGCGCTCTATGGAAATTTATGGATGGTTATGGAGTAGGTTTCTCAGCAACAAGGGGGCAGCGCGCACCGGCAACGGAAGAACTTTATACTAATGGCGCACACCGTGCCACAGCGACATTTCAAACCGGTAATCAGAATTTAACAAAAGAAACCTCTAATAACATTGATATTTCATTGAGTAAAACTTCAGGTGTGGTGAAATGGAAGGCTAATTTTTTCTATAATCGGTTTAACAACTACATTTTCTTTAGAAATACCGATACCGATGGTAATGGTTTAGCAGATCGTGTCGATGAGAGCGGTGTCTTGGATCCAAATGGTACATTCTTAGTGCAGAATATAGCGCAAACAGGCGCGACATTCTATGGCGCAGAAGCAGAAGTAATCTTTACGTTACGGCCAGATATGCTTGATTTGCGCCTGTTTACTGACTACGTGCGCGCAAAACTAGATAATAATGGAAACGTGCCCCGCACTACGCCACAACGATTTGGACTAGAGTTTAATCACAGAATCGGACCTTGGTCGTTCAATCTTACAACGATTTATGTACTACGCCAAAATCGTCGTGCAGAACTTGAAACGAGCACCCCTGATTACACGTTAATAAATGTGGCTGCCAGCTACCTTGTCAAGGAAACAAAATCAATCAGCATTAAGGTTTTTTCGCAAGGAAAGAACTTGCTTAACGAGGAAATACGTGTGCATACATCATTTCTAAAAGATTTTGCACCACTACCGGGTCGCGCTTTTATAGTTGGAATTAAAGGTGAGTTTTAATTTTGATGTTGTGAGGGATATGAATCACATCAATGAGATGATGCAAGCAAGGGGCTAATTTCTAGCCATGAGAAGAAAGAAATTTGGAAACAATATTTATTTCCGATTGTCCAAAATCAAGTCTCTTTCTGCCACGCCTAGCTTCGTGCCTTCCCTAAGTCTCCTAATGTGTAGAGCAACTAGTGGGTCGTCTGGATAGCGGACACCAAGTTCACGAAAGATACGCTCAGCTCTTTGATCTCCATTAGCCATTAGATCGTACGCTGCCTGATACTCTTCCAGTGGTGAGTATTTTCCAATGCGATGAGCAGCAAGTGGCTCATATACTTTTAATATCTTTTTCTTTCCCTTGAGTCTTACGCGACCAACAGGGCGAGCACTAGCGTTGGGACATGCATTTAATGTAGTTTCAGATACACAGATGTTGGTTCCGCTAAGTTTGTTAAAATTTTCTAGGCGAGCAGCTGTATTGACTGGGTCACCTAGGGCCCGGTAATCGAAAATGGTTGATCCTCCAAAGTTCCCCACTACAACTTCACCGGAATGAATCCCAATTCGCGTTTTGCCAAAATCAATACCCTTTACAGCGAGTTCTTCCATGTAGTTGGTAGCAAACGCATCCATTTCTAATGCACAAGATAACGCGCGTGCGCAGTGATCTGCTTGTGGTACAGGGGCAGAGAACATTATAGCCACTGCATCTCCAACGATACGATCTAAGGTTCCTTCATGTCGGAAAGCAATGGCAATCATCTGATCTAGATAAGTGTTTAGTAGGGTTACTGCTTTGCTTGGCTCGATACCCTCTATCAGATTAGTAAAGCCCTCTAGATCAGTAAAAATAAAACTGCATTCCTGCAAGTTACCGCCTAGTTGCATATCATCCGGATGGTCCACCAAATAGCTTACCCTATTGGGTGAGACATAACGCGAGAAAGCTCCTTTGATCCAGCGCTGTTCCAGTTCGCTAATAAAATGATGGAGTAGACTTCCAAGTACGAAAGTTAATGAGAAAACTAGTGCCGGCATGGTCGTGTTGAGGAGTAGATCGTAATGGCGGAAAGCGTACCAACCCCCAACGAGTAGCGTTACTAGGCAGATGAAAGCCATACTCGCAGCAAACAGTGCTTTGGTGCGTATCGAAACAAATCCAATGAATAGCCCACCAATAATTATCATTATAATTTCGATAGCCTGTGCCCATCCGGGTCGCTTTAGAACATGGCCTGATAGTATTTGCTCTAGCGCCTGGGCATGGACTTCGACACCAGGTACGATACGGCCTAGAGGACTAAATCTTAGATCCATCAATCCTTGCGCGGAGCTGCCAATCAATGCAATATGGCCGTCAAGCATGTTATCTGGAATCTCTCCAGCAAATACTTTCCAAGCTGGTAAATAGCGGTTGGGCGTATCTCGAGAGTAATGTATCCAAATTTCACCTTGAGCAGTGGTCGGGATCTTGAACTGACCAATCCGAATCTCTGTTAGCCCAGAGTCATTCCCTTCAGATTTCAAAACGTAGTTTTTTTCACCCTGTGCAACGCGAAGAGTTTCTGAGACCAAACTTGGAACTGTTTTGCCGGCCACTTGTAGCACTAGTGGGACTCGACGGACAACTCCGTCACTATCTGGTATGAAACTTAGCACACCGATTCCTTTGGCTGCTCTATTTAGTTCAGGCAATGCCGTAATTGTGCTGTCAAAGGTATGTAACCAGCTTTCTGGGGGCTCGCCTATATTGATGTAACGGAATGGGCGTGATGGCTCCGTCGAAACTGGAATAGATAATTTTTCTTTGTTCGGTTTTTCGCTCATGGAGTTACGTTCGACAATAAATCCAAGAACAACGTCAGCTTTATTCAAGCTATTTGCAAGTATCTCATCATGATTAGGAAGGGTTCTCAGTGCATCACGTAATGGAGCTTCTAGAGGCCATAGATCAGCCATTGCTTGTGGTGAGGTGCGATCTGGCTCGGCAAATACTATGTCGAAACCAATAGCTGCTACTCTGGCCGCACTAAGTTTTTCTATAAGATCAGCTATGCGAGTACGCGGCCATGGCCATTGGCCGAGTTGAGCTAGGCTTGTCTCATCAATGTCAATGATCCGAACTGGAACTTCGATATAATCACGTGGGTGCCATCTCTGGTACTGGTCAAAAAGATTGTTGCGCAACGTTTGTAGCGGCAATGGATCAATTAGTAGAAGTACCAGACCAAAAACAACAGAAATGACTGGCAGAATGGCACGGAGGAGTCGTAGTGAGATAATTGTCATTAGTTCAGTCAGCCAGTGACACTTGGCCATCTGAAGGCCATTTTTCTAGTATTGACTTCCGTTATTCAGGTTCCACCTATTGCAGTATACTCAGCCATTTATCAGCATGGCCTCATGATAAGAGAAAGTCGAAGTAAAATCGAAGTGTCCCGATGCTTACCAGATTTTGCTATGCGATAATGTAACAGACGGTTTTCTTTTGCCTTTTGGTAGTCTATCCTATGACAATGAACGAGGCAAAGACGTTTGACTCAATTGTGTAGGAGAATGGGATGTTTAGAGTAATTTTAATATGCTCCATGCTACTGACGACTGGTGTGTGGGCCGGTGAGCTACCACCAATAGGCTATGTCAAGAACATAACTGGTGAAGCCACTGTTACGACCAAGGGAGACATTATTAGAGCTAAGGTTAGCACCCCTGTATACCAAAGTAGTGTGCTGAATACCCGCGCTCAAAGCAGCATGGGAATTATCTTAAAGGATGCAACCGTTATTTCTTTAGGGCCTGAGACTGAATTTGCCATAGATGAATATGCTTATGTACCCGCCAAAAACAAATTCAAACTTGGCAGCAGGATAACCAAGGGTAGTCTAAATTATGTCTCAGGAATTATTGCTAAACTCCAGCCGGATGCAGTGACGGTTACTACTCCTAGTGGAACTATTGGCGTACGTGGCACCAAGTTTGTCGTCAAGGTGGAATAGTAGCCCATGCGTTTTAGCACTCAGATTCTATTTAGCTGTAAGGCACTAGGTTGCCGTATTTTTATAGCCGGTGTTGCATATTTGATGATTGCTGGTTGTGCTTCGTCATATGTCGTATTACTTGAAAATCAGGATGGAACTACTGGGAAGGTAATAATTAAGGGCCAAAAAGGCGAACAAGTTCTTAGCATAGCAAACCAGGGAGCGCCACTTGATGGTTCAGCTCCAGCTGCTCCAGTCAGCAAAGACAAATTGAACAAAGACTTTAGTGCTGCAATTGCGGCTCAACCCAGGTTACCCGTTAGTTATCTTCTTTATTTCAGAAAAGACGTTCTCTTGACCAGAGAATCAGAAGCTTTGATCCCGAAGATTATTGCCGAGGCAGCTGATCGTCAGGCTGTAGATATTTCGGTGATTGGTCATACTGATACCATGTCCACGATTAAGCTTAATGAGAGGCTATCCCAACAGCGGGCTGCAAAGATTATTGCATTACTAAAGAAGAAGGGCATTAACTTTCATGCCATTACTTTGGAATCGCATAGTGAGCGTAATTTATTGATCCTTACACCCGATAACACGTATGAGCCAAGGAACAGGAGAGTTGAAGTATTGATTCGTTGATTCGTTGATTCTGATCTGTTACTAATTTCATCGTTTAAACCGAAATGTATCTGGTAGGTCTGGCACTAATTAACTTCGAGAGGAATGTGCATTCTCGTTATGGGAATAGAATTTTAGCTCTGATTTTTTTGTAATAGGTATTTTTTTTTAATTTCAGGTACAGGTAGCGGTAAGAGAATGTTGGATTACTGCAGAAAAGATATTCTGGGACTACGCTCCTTCTGGTTAGAATCTAATTGTTCCTGATACTGGTCTCGGAGTATGGGGCAAACGCTCCGCCGAATGGATCTTATAAATACACATGGGTCGTGGATGAAGTTGCAGGCCCAAGGTCTTGGGACTCTCCAACAATTGTTTGGCTTTATCACTCTCATCTCATGGGAAAGGAAAAAATTAACCTTGGTCTGATTGGTACTTCTGTCATTACTAAAAAGGGTATGGAAAGCTCCAATCCATTTCTGCGTGATGTAATTTATCTCATTATTCATGATCTTCAATGAATAATGAAATGAGGAAAGCGTATTCGATGGCATATCGCCGCCCTAGGTAACGAACAGGGAAACCACGCTCTCCATTGGTATGGACGGCTGGGCGAGAACTGATGTAATTTAGGTTCTCCCCACCAGTATAGTTCCAGTTGACATAATTCCTCGCTCGCCATGAAACTGGCTTTTACATTGCCATGATCAATGATTCATATGAAGGTATAAATGTCTGCGCGCTGACATGCGCTACCGTTAGCAATGTATTTTCTGTGCGCAATATATATTGAGGAATGCCAAACTAAGAACCGCTTTGATTTTATACACGATACGGTATTAGTAATAATCACTTTGGGTCGAAAGTCGGATCCTTACTGTAGCAATCTCATGGTAATTGAATGACAGATACATAGGTGGCCAAACCTAGGTCTTTTTTGTTCTGGATTAGTAGGAGGTCTATCATAGACTCTAGCTTGTAATATATAGAAAGCATATATTTTTGTTACTAGTGATTAAAATATGAAGCCAACGCTTGCAATCATCTCTTCTTTTGTAGTTTTATAAATGGGTGGCTGCTTATAGCTGGGATACTGTATGGAATCTGGCACCTTCTTTTACTCGGGAATGAAGATACGGATCTCATGCATGGGCTTAATCTGTTGGCTATCCTGGTCCTAAGTACTTTTTTTGGAGTCCTTCTTTCAACATACGTTACACCAGAATTATTTAAGAAAATGAATGCCAATGTTATTACTACTGGTTTCATTACTGTATTAATAACTCTGACGAGTTTAATAAGTTTTGTACATTTAGCTCTTATTCTATAAGGGAAACCTGGTATTCCAGACATTGGTAGGTTTGCATTATTCATAGTTCAAATTTTTACTATTGTCATAGGAGCAAAGATTGGGAAACAATTACATGTAGCATTTAATGCATAGAGTTATTTTTTAATGTTGTTGATGAGATTGAGTGTATATTTTAGGTACAAAAATACGGAACTACATCATTGCTTTTCTGTATTACATCTCTCCTTAGTCATTCATTCTCCAGATTAATTAATCATATTCAACCAAATTGTAAAGGTCTTTTGTGTGATTTTTGTTACAGATTTTATTTGTAGATTTGAGTAATGTTCTAAGGACGTTAGGTCAATAGAAGCCCCGAAGGGAGGTTGTAATGTATAAAATTATTTTGTTAATGATGCTAGTTGTGATGAGTAATAGTGCTGCCATAGCAGGTAATCTTGAAGACGGAGTAGGGGCATATAAGAAGAATAACTATGCCCAAGCGTTAGAATTACTTCGCCCAATAGCTGAAGAAGGAAATGCAGCAGCACAAGGTTTGCTTGGCCGAATGTACCTTAGAGGAGAGGGCGTAACCAAAGACTATCAGGAGGCAGCTAAGTGGCATCGCCTAGCTGCAGAGCAGGGGGATACGTATTCGCAATATAACCTTGCTTCTTCTTATTTCTATGGGATGGGCGTAAGTCAAAATTATCAGGAAGCAGCTAAATGGTATCGACTTTCCGCTGACTAGTGGGGTATATATTTATAGAGAAAATTTGGGTAACAAAAAGATAAGGTTACAAAACAGTTAGTTGATTCCTTGTATTGGCTTTTAGAATAAATTTACTCATTCCTGATTCATTCTTGAGGAAAACAAGCTAGCGGAAACAATCATTGCACCACCTATCCATTCCCTGAGAGTCATGGTTTCATCTGTTAGAAGGTATACTGCAACCGCTGCTACTACTAATTCGAAAAGTAAAATCACGATGGCCTGATTAGCGGGAACCTGGGTCAGACCATATTGCACAAATAAACTCAAGACAAAAACAATTAACCCCGTCCCCAATAACAGCAGCCATGAATCCAGAGAAATGTCAGTTAGCGCATGAGACATAGGCATAAACAAGCTGTAACTTAGCCCAACTAAAACTACCCCCAGCCATACTGCCAGAGATTTCAACTGAATGCTGTGACCTTGATCCTTGCGGATCAATACATTGGACAATGCAAACGTAATCCCACCTGCTAAGCCCATCCAGTCACTATAGGAAGAGGGTATAGGAAAATTACTGCTAGGCTGCCACAGCATAGTTGCTACGCCGGTTAAGGAAAGAGATATTACCCAATATCCGTGCAGGCTTAGCTTTTCCTGCAGCAGCAATCGCGCAAATATAATAGTCCATAGTGGCGCAAGATAAAACAACAGCAGTACCCGCATTACTACACCGTGAGTGACGCCAAGTATATAGGCCATGCTGGCGCAACCCACTAATAAGCCGATCCAGAATAGAAGATATGGCTTGTCGTCAAATAGATGCGATACTCGTAAACTTCGTTTAAATAGTATTAGCCCGAGCAATAAAGCAATGAGATAGGTGATCGCCGCAGCGGTTGGTCCATTTATATCGACATGTTCCAGTAACCGGTATGGATACCACAGCAATCCCCAGATTACAGCACCGATAAGTAAAGCTACTCGTGGAAAAGCGTTCTTTTGTATACCTAACAACTTATACACTCCTTATAATCAGCCGCAACCAAATACATGCTTTGTTCAAAAGCGGGTATTCAGATTTGTCTGTCCGCTTTATGAGGCTTTTGCCGCAGTAGATTGCATCTTAGACAAGTCACCAATAGAGATCATGTCAATTGCCCGATCATTTTTCATAACTAACAAATGGCGTACATAGTTCTCGGTAACCAGTGCCATATAATGCTCAATAGTGTCATCTGGACTTACATGCGCCACATGACTGCTCATGATTTCCCTTATAGAACATCTTGTAAAGGTTTATGTAGCGCTTCTGCTTTGCGAGATAGTGTCTTTCAGAGATAATGCCAATCAATTTTCCAGCTCCTAGCACTAGTAATGCGCCTATTTTTTTGTCTGACATCAATTGCATAGCATCATGAGCAGATTTATCTGGCTCAATACTTGCAACCTCATGAATTTTGTCTTGCATAATTCTCTTACAGTGCTCGTAGAAAATCCTTCGATCGTTAGCTTTGAACCTCTCTGCGCCTCATTATCAGTCAATGAGTTTATATAACAGTAGGAAGTCACTAGTTACTAGTTTAGAACCCAAAAAATGCCTGGAGAATGTAAATCTTCTTTCTAAATAATTGACTTGTACCAAAGGCGAGCGTTAGCGAATATCATCTTTTAGATATAATTCTTCTATTCATGTGTTGAAGTTAAATTGAAATTTCAGTTAATTGGGATCGTATTTGTGCAAAGTTCTATTTTGATACAAAGTAAACATTCGATAATTAAATTTCTTTCTTTGCTCTGCTAACTTTAAAGAGTAGTAAAATTTACTACTGAGTTAATCTTGCAATAATTGCAAGAAACTAAATTTGGAGAACAACATTATGATTAATTGGCTAATCAAAGGGAGAGGATTCCAGAATTGTAACTGTAACTATGGATGCCCCTGTCAGTTCAACGCACTACCTACACATGGTAATTGCGAAGCTGTAATGGGCTATGAAATAGATGAAGGGTATTTTGGCAATATTAAACTAGATGGGCTAAGAATTGCAGGTGTCTATTCATGGCCTGGACCTGTACACGAAGGAAATGGGAGAATGCAGCTTATCATTGATGAGAAAGCTGATGTCCAACAGCGAAATGCCCTAATCAAAATAATGCAGGGTGAAGAGACTGAGCCAATGGCAACGATGTGGGCTGTCTATTCTGCTATGAGCCCAAATAGGCTGGAACCGCTATCCAAATTTATTGATCTTGCAATCGATGTTGAGAATCGTACTGGACGTATCTTTGTGCCAGATGTATTCGAAACTGAGGGTGAGCCAATTCGTAATGCTGTTACCGGAGATATTCAGCGTGCTCGTATTGATTTGCCTCATGGGTTCGAGTATGAGATCGCTGAAATGGGGAGTGCTAGCACGATAGCCACAGGTGAGATCAAGCTTAATTTTGAGAATAGTTACGGCCAGTTCGCAGAACTACACATTTCTCATATGGGTGTTGTACGTTCCACAAGCTAGTTTAATAGATATTCATTCGAGGTATAAAAATCTGTGGAGTGGTTGCTTAAACATGATCGTTGGGTAGTTATTACCTGCCTCTTAGCTGTTATCACATTAGCTTGGGCCTACATTGTGGCTGGCGCAGAGATGGACACGAACAGAATGTCCAGAACCAGCGACTCGATGACACAAACGTGGACTCCCTTCTATTTTCTGCTAATGTTTGTTATGTGGTTTGTAATGATGGTTGCCATGATGCTTCCAAGCACAACACCAATGATCCTGCTCTTTTCCGCTATCAACAGAAAAAAAGACGAACGTGGTAGTTCAGTAGTATCTACAGGTGTCTTTGTAACAGGTTATGTTGCAGCGTGGGGAGGATTTAGTATTATTGCAACGTCTTTTCAATGGGGGTTGGAGGAATTGACTTTGTTAACACCAATGATGGCAAGCGCAAGTATTCCATTTGGTAGTGCATTATTGATTGCAGCGGGAATCTATCAATTGACACCTCTGAAGCATGCTTGTCTGCTTCACTGCCGGTCACCAATTAACTATTTGGGGCACCACTGGCGAAGCGGAAAAATGGGTGCTTTAATCATGGGTCTGGAACACGGATTATTCTGCCTTGGATGTTGTTGGGTTTTAATGGCATTGTTGTTTTACGGCGGCATCATGAATCTAAAGTGGATCATTGGGCTTGCTCTTTTCGTCCTATTGGAGAAGGTTACACCTGCAGGTCATTGGATTGGAGGCCTCAGCGGTATCGTGTTGATCATCTGGGGTACTACAATTTTATTG
>SPBV01000124.1 GCA_004525885.1 Nitrosomonadales bacterium | reverse complement strand
CATTGACACGGGCAACACGAGGCGGACGTGGTATGCCAAAGGAATCTGCAATCAGATCAAAATACTCTCCCATTTTTAGGTTCGAATCGTCGCAGGCATTGTAAATCCTTCCTGGTTTTGCGTAGCGTAATGCTGCAAAAATAATACGTACAAGATCATCAGCATGGATATTGTTAGTATAATAATCTTCTTCCGGAAGCAGCATCGGGGCGCTCTCACGCAAGCGAGCCAATGGTAAGCGGTTAGCAGCATAAATTCCTGGTACACGTAGAATCGAAACTCTCACACAATTGCGTAAGCCCCAATTCCGCACCTGCATTTCTGCGTCGGCTCGACGTATTGAGCGTTCTGTTCGTGGGTTGATCGGATAGGTTTCATCTATTAGGGCACCATTGCAGTCACCATATACTCCGCTGGTACTTATGTAGATAAATCGTTGTGGTAAAATTATCTCTTTTACAGTTGGCCGTTTTGTCAATGACGCTAAGAGATTAGTAGTGCGTGTATCTCTCTCTCCATGATTGGGTGGCGGCGCTAGATGTAATACTGCATGAGCTATTCCTGCGAGTTTATTAAGGCTCTTGGGGTTGTCGAGATTCCCAAATACTGGAGTAATTCCATGTTGACGAAGATGGGCACTGTTTTCCAAACGACGACATAGGCCTAATAGTCGGTAGTGAGTTCGTAGCAAAGGAGCAGATCGTAAAGCAATATCACCGCATCCGACGAGTAAAAGTATTTGCTTCATAGTGACTTATATAGTTTTCCGTTAGTTATTTTTGTTGATTTGTCAATAATCCGATGTCGTATCGAATCACTATTAATCCCAGCGACCACGTTTTTAATGCAAAGACTGGAGAGACTGTTCTTCAAGCTGCATTACGAGAGGGTTTTCCACTTCCATATGGTTGTCGTAATGGCGCCTGTGGTACTTGCAAAGGCAAAATCATACAGGGAAAGGTAGATTTTGGCAGATATAACGAAGATATGCTCACAGAAGCAGAGAAAGAGGCAGGTATAGCACTGTTTTGTTGCGCCCTGCCATTGTCAGAATTAGTGATTGAGTGTCGTGAAATCGGAGCAATTAAAGATATTAAAGTTAGGAAGATGCCATGCCGTGTACAAAAAATGGAGCGGGTGGCATCAGATGTTATGATTATTTCTCTCAAGCTACCAACGAACGAGAGACTACAATTTCTTGCCGGACAATATATCAATATTCTGATGAAAGACGGTAAAAAAAGAAGCTTTTCCTTGGCAAATGCTCCGCATGACGATGAACTGCTGCAGCTTCATGTGCGTAACTACCTAGGCGGTATGTTTGCTGAGCATACATTCTCTAGTATGAAAGAAAAAGACATCTTACGCTTCGAGGGTCCACTTGGGACTTTCTTTCTTCGCGAAAATTCAAACAAGCCGATTATATTTATTGCAAGTGGTACTGGTTTCGCACCAGTAAAAAGCATCCTTGAACATGCTTTTCATGTTGCCGAAACACGCGGCAATGATCGGCACATGGTTCTTTACTGGGGCGTTCGCATTAAAGCTGACCTCTATCTGGCTAATTTGGCAGGAAGCTGGCAGCAAGAACATGATAATTTTAGTTTCATCCCGGTTTTATCCGAAACGTTACCGACAGATGCTTGGCAAGGAAGAACCGGGTTGGTACATCAGTCTGTGTTGCAAGATTTTGATAGTCTTTCCGGATATCAAGTGTATGCCTGTGGATCGCCAGTAATGGTAGGAGCTGCCCGCAAAGATTTTATCAATCTTCGGAACTTACCAGAAGATGAATTTTTCTCAGATGCATTTACTGCTTCGCTGAGTAGCCCAAACTTATAGGTATCGATGTATCTCTCTCATTATTTACGTGTGTATCAGAGCGAAATCGGAAAAGATACAATCTCTTGTTGCATATTACCCGGAATTATATCCAGATGGCGCCTTACCCCAAAGAAAAGTTAGTCCTTGTTGATCAATAATTTAGCAGGTATAGTGTTCAGAGCCCTGCCAGATAATCTTCCTGATTCCAGATTCTGGGGCGCTAGTTCTAGCCCTTTCGAATAGTGTTCTTTGGCTATCTCTGGTTTGCCGATTTTCTCGTTTAGCAGCGCTAACATTAGATGTGCCTCGTAACTAGATCGCACCGCAATACTGGTTTCCAGATAGTTTTGCGCTTTACCCCATAACTCGCATCGTATGCAAAGTTTCCCCAGAGTAAGCAATAGATTAAAGTCGTTCGGATAGAATTTAAGCCACCACGTTTCAGCATATTCAATTTGTCTAGTTACATTTCCCTTCAAGCAATCAGAATAAATCCTGACCAATTCTGAATTCCATTGTTTATTTAAACTCTTTTCAATAATCTGGTGAGCTGTTGCACAGTCGCCTAGTGCAATGTGTGCCTGTGCCCCAAAATATGCAAGCGTACTATTTTCCTTTTCTGCTGAGGGCACACTCCTCCAGTATCTCTGAAGTGTTTGCTTATTCCATACATTGTTCCTAAAGTTTTCCAGGTGAGCGCGATGCCGTAATTCCTCGGCCAATGATTTATTCAAAGCATTACGTTTTGTCAGTTGGTCAACGATATCTAATACTGTTTCCCAATTATTAGATTGTTGTTGTGCTTTTAATTCTAACCGTAGTATTGCAGTTTGTTGATTTTTCTCCACGGTATGCAAGCTGTGTAAAATCTTTAGTGCTTCTTCATAATGGTTTTCATCCAGCAACAACTCGGCTTTTGTAATGACACGAAGAGCTATTTCGTCGGGAGCATGATTTTCTAGTACGTTGATAAATTCATCACGTTGAGAATGCTTGTTCAGCTCGTGAGCGGAGCGGGCCGCAATGACAGCATTAATTGCGATAAACTCAGATGACTCTTTAAATCTCAGCGCATTACTTGCAGTCTTCTCGGCCCTGGCATAACGTCCTTCCAAGAATGCTTTTACCCCATTAAGTAAGGCCATGTGTGCTGCTTGATGGCGCCGTCGTGTTCGGAATTCACGCACCATTGTTGGCAATCGCAAGGTAGCGATTAAGAGCCTTACTATAAAATAGCAAATAAAAAATAATGCAACTAATAATACTAATAGCATATTGAGTGAAAGTTCAATACGGTATTCTTGTGCTACCAGTAACACGTATCCGGTATTATATTTAGCTGCAAGTGCTATTACTCCTGCAGCTATAAATAACGTCAGCAACCAGAAAGCCAGTTTCATTTATTCCCCTCCCCCACTTCCGCCTCTATTTCTGCTCCCGTCTCTACTTTAGGCCCCACTTCCACTTCTTTTTCCAATCCCGTATCTGCTTCTGCCCCCACTCCAGCTTCTGCCTTAGCCTCTGTTTCAGCCTTAGCCTCTTCTAAGAGACGCGCCTTTTCGTCAGCCTCATCTTTTTCCAGAATGCGCGTATGCTCGACTACTTTAGAGTCAATAGTTGCCTTTTTAGTTTTCCCTTTAGCTGTAAGGCGGTAATTGCGCACCGCATCATAGCTTGCGGAGATATTGGGTAACTCAATACCAATTTCGTTGTCATATAACTGACCTAAAATTTCTAGCATACTGATAGCAGGTTTGGATTTATTGTCGTAATGCTTATTGACCCATTCTATAGAACTCTTAAGATTGGCCTTGAAGTTTACTGCATCGTGAGCAAGTAGGGCATTATGCGCTGATAATAGACGCAATTTTAGGTTCTCGCGCAGAAAATATGAATGTGATGGTGGCGGTATATCCTGATCACCCATATGCTGAATATTTACTAATTGTTTAGTGTATTGTTTAATGTCGTTCCAAATTTCCATCAAGAAGTTTTGCCACATTCCTCCCGATGTCTGGGGTTTTGGGGAATCGGTTTTGGTTTCTAGCGGGAGGATTTCCATTGCTAGCGGCAATTTATTTACTGCTTCAGCAAGATTTTCGAAACGCAGGCTAATGCCCATAGTGTCAACCATTGGCACTGCTTTCAGTAGATCCATGTCTTTTGCCAGCACCTCTCGTAGAGGAGATAGTTGTGGGTAGTTTATGCGTTGCAATCTTACGTTAGCCTCTTGCATTGCGATTAAGGCAGACCTCACATTATTTGTCAGTTGTAGTTGCTGGTTTGCAATAAGTAGCAACTGCTCCACTTCTTCCATTATTATCTCGTCACGACCAGGTGCAAGGTCTTGGTAAAGCGCTTCTAATATTTCTTGCCTACTTATAGAGTCAGTTAGGTTGGTTTCAAGTAACTTAAATTTGGCCTCTGTTTCCTCATACTTTTCTCTAACCTTGTCAGAAATATTACGTAACTCATTAGATGAATCTACTTCTATCAATCGTCTTTCAATAGATGAATCTACTTCTACCAATCGTCTTTCAAATTCTTGCTGTAAGTCTTTGATTTTACTGCTAGCTTCGTACCATTGCCATGCCGCAATGACAGCAGCAACCATAACTGCAAATAACACAAGAATAATGCTGTTGCGTAGACCCTTCAGTTTGCCAGGAGTTTGTGTCTTGTCAGCTACTTGTGATTTGCCAGCAACATCTGGTTGAATTTCTGTACTCATAGTTTCTTTTAAAGGATGATTAGTTCAGTCGTTATCACAATGTAGTTTACATAAATTGTATAATTTATTTTCGGTAGCTCAATATCATTAGGTTACTATGTATTATACAAATCTCCGCGCAATTTAGTTTCCTTGGCGCTTTAAACAAGAAAGTTATTTCTTGCTTACTAATTAGTCGCTTGCAAGAGCAGCTAGGATTTCATCTGCCCCTTGTGCTTTTAAAGCTTGTGCCAAGTGTATGCCCACAGTTTCGCCTATTTCTGGTTTCCCGGTCAATTGTTTACTTACCATACGAGATCCGTCAGGGCTGGCAACGAATCCACGCAAAACCAATTCTTTTTCAATAATTTCTGCAAAGCCACCAAGAGGTACTTGACAACTCCCTCCCAGTTCTCGACTCATGGCACGTTCTGCTTTCACACACTGCGCAGTTTCAATGTGATGGAGCGGTTGCATGAGTTTTACTAAATCAATTTTATCGGAAAGACATTCTATTCCAAGTGCTCCCTGCCCAACTGCTGGAAGGCTTAGTTCGGGACTCAATACTGTTGTAATACGGTTGGCCAGTCCCAGCCGTTTCAGCCCTGCTGCAGCCAAAATAATAGCCGCATATTGTCCTTCATCTAGTTTGCGCAGCCTTGTTTGTACATTGCCGCGTAGCGGCTGCACTTGTAAATTAGGAAAACGAGCGCGCAATTGGCTTTCGCGCCGCAGGCTCGAAGTACCTACCACACTGCCAGCGGGCAGCGTGTCAAGGCTGGCGTACTGGTTGGAGATAAAGGCATCTCGTGGATCTTCACGTTCTGTAATGGCGGCCAGCACAAATCCTGAAGGCATATTCATAGGTACGTCTTTCATTGAATGTACAGCAATATCTGCGCGGCCTTCTGCCATTGATTGTTCCAGTTCCTTTATAAACAAACCCTTG